>JAZQWH010000171.1:0-1512 GCA_045632205.1 Eubacteriales bacterium | reverse complement strand
CGATTGTGAGCTTGTACGTGAGGAGATCTTCACCGCAACCGATTTTGCAGCTTACGTCAAAATGCCGCTCCATAGCACCTATCTGCTCAAAATTGTCAATCTTTAAAAAACAGAAAAGACGAGGAAAAAATCCTCGTCTTTTTTTATTGGATCCTTTTTAGCTTGGGCGCAAGCGATTTGAGATAGTCATCGGTCAAAAGCTCTGCGAGGGGAGTGGTTGAAAATTTATCTCCAAGCGCTAAAATTCGATCGAACACCATATGGCGGATCGAGGAAAGAATGGTCGGCTCGATCCAATAAGCAAACTCCGTTTTTTGATCAAAAAGCGTTTCGGCACGGCGCAAACGCAAATAGAGGGGAAGTCCGTCCGATTGATCGTGCCAAAGGTCGGCGAAAATAAAATCATAGGCTTCTTTGGGTGCATCCTTTTCCATATAGTCAAGTGCATCCGCTTCAATGATTCTGACCTTTTCCGAATGTGGGAACTGCGGAAGAATGACGCGCTTGAACAGTTCAATGACCGATTTATCCTTTTCTACGACCGTAATATCGGAAACGTTTGGTTTTTCGCTGACCATAAAGGCATAGTATCCCAATCCAAGCCCGAGCGTGAGCACTCTTCCGTGCGCCTTTGCAATCGGCTGCTTCATTGTCTCAATCTCGTTGGGGGTAATGGTCATCCATTCAATTCCGTTTTCGAGAACGGCAGGGAAGGAAAAGCGATTTTTAAAATATCCGATTTGTGCTTTTTCACGAAAATCCTTTGTTACACGCAAATGTCCGCATACAAAGGGCTCGTAGGGCGCGTAATGCGATTCCCGAAGCTCCCATCTGTCAAGCTTTTGCGGTAGAATGCGGATCTGCTGATAATAAGGATCGGAGGCGTATACAGATGGGTCGAGTGCGTGCAGATCCTCTGTAAAATATTCGCGCTCCAGCATACGGTCGCGCTTACTGTCTGCCGTATCAAGACCGCAAGCGGCGCAAAAGAGCGTGCGGAAGGCGCAATCAGTGTCAAGATCACATTCCGTCGCAAAGTCATCGACCGTTTTTTTGTCAAGCAGTCGAGGCGTGAAATTGAGATAATGCGCGAGCGATTTGGTAACAAAATAATTGTCTTCCATAATCTCAACTGTTCTGTTCAGTTCGCTTTTTGGGGGCATAACGATCTCCTTTCCGCAGAATATAAAAACAGTATATCACAAAATCGGACGCTTCGCAAGAGAAACGGGTAAGATTTTCAAAACATTATTTTTTTAACAAAAAAATCATTTCCGTTGACAAGAACGAAAAAAGATGATATAATTAAATATTCAAGGATGCGTGTAAAGGAGGTGGAAAAGGTGGAAGAAAGACTTCAAAAGAGTAAGGCTCCCGAGTAGGAAATGGATGTTTTTTGGGATATTGATGCGTTGATTCCCAAAAAGAAGCATTCTTTTTCTTCTGTGCGGGATACCACAACCACCGAGATCGAGCTGCCTCCGCGTACTACCAATGAGGAAACGAGGGAAG
>JAZQWH010000170.1:0-7784 GCA_045632205.1 Eubacteriales bacterium | reverse complement strand
AGGTTTGCCCAGAGGATGATGCCCGCGAGAAAATGGATGACAAAGCGGACAAGGCAAGCCGCGCCGATGCCGAGGATGCTGCCAAGCGTTCCCTTTTTGGAGAAAATGCCTGCAAATCCGAGGACGGTGAAGGCGAGGATGTAGTCGAGCAGGAGCGAGGAGATGAGCATAACGGGTGTGAGTCCCCAGCCGAATACGCCGCCCTGCAGGATCTGGAACCAGGAATAGCAGAACGCCGTTCCGACGCCCCATTTGGGCCCGTACTTGATCGAGACGAGGCAGATGGGGAGCATA
Source organism: Eubacteriales bacterium (assembly GCA_045632205.1). Taxonomy (GTDB): domain Bacteria; phylum Bacillota; class Clostridia; order Oscillospirales; family CAG-272; genus UMGS1865. Next base: position 7,490 of record JAZQWH010000170.1, on the reverse strand, counting down.
GAGGCGGGGGTGATGCTACCGCCGAAGGGGAGCTTGCCGAATTGGATGTAGCTGAGAATGACGGCAAGCGCGAGCATGATTGCGCACTCGCAAAGTGCGCGGGTTCTTGTTTGTTTCATTTCTTGAAACCTCCGAAAAAAATTTGACCGCACGAAAATCTCCCGTGCGGTCAATCCTTCGGACGGTTCCGGACCCATCCAAAAAACAATCTCCCTACGCCGGTATTATCCGTATCAGGTTAAAGGGTTCGGCACTCGCCGTCTCAGCCTCCGTCCTGCGGAAGCACCCCCGATTTTTATGCGGTTTTTAGGCACCCTTTGTCGGGTACGGACACAGTATAGCGCAAAATGCGCTGTTTGTCAAGTGGTTTTTGAAAAATCAATAGAAATAGTTGGTCTTGATCTCCATCATAGTGGGGACGGTTGCGTAAAGTGCCTCGTCCACCTTGACCGATGCGAGGTAGGGCTGACAAAGCTCCGCAAAGAGCATATTGGTGACGAGATCCGCAAAATTTTCGAACCATCCCTCGCGGTTTGCGTCGAGATTATACGCCTTGTCGGTGAACTCGTACTTGCGGACGAGGTAGTAGCCGTGCGGTGCTTCCACCAACGTTACCTCGCCAACCTCCATTCCGTCGAGTGCCGTGATGATATCGCCGAGATATTTGGAGGAGCCTGTGTAGGCAGCGCGGCGGAGATAGTAGCCGTCGGTGTTCTGCTCGGCGGGGAGATCCTTTCTTTTGTTGACCTCGGCAACCGTTGCCTCGAACTTTTTATCGGTGGCGTTTTGCAGCTCGGAGAGGAGCGCGTCGCGCTCGGACTTCAATGCGCGCAGTTCCTCGTCGCTCAGTGCCACTGTCTTGTATTTTCCGTCGGTGTCGGTTACCTTTTTGCGGAGTCCGTCCACCTTGTTGTAGGCGATCGTCTGACCGTCGGAGTAGTAATAGATCGCGTCGCCGTTTTTGTCGGTCTTATCGCTCTTCTGCGCGGAAATATCGTAGCAAATGCGATTGCCGGGGACCTTTGCATCCTGCTCGCTCGGCTTGTAGTAGATGTCGTTTCCGTTTTTGTCAACCTCGTAAACGTACTTTTCAAAGGGGAGATAGAGCAGACGGCAATGGACGTAATTCTCGAGCATATACGCGGTCTTGATGTCATCGCCGACGAGGGATGCATCGGTGCCGTAGAGGTGTGCCTGCAGCTTTTCGATCTTTGCCTGCATCAGGTAGACGTCGTAGAGGATGTCATAATTGACTCCGTGCTCGGCGAGGGTTGCGTTGAGCTTGGTCTTGGAGCCGCCGCCGTCGGTCTTGACGAATTCCTCCATCGTGCGCTCCACTTCGTCAAGCTCCGCGTCCGAAAGCTCAAGCCCGTACTTTTCGAAGAGATAGAGCGAGACGAGGTAATTCTTGCAGTTTTCGAGAACGTTGTCGCGGTAGTGCTGATCCATCGTCTTTGCGGGCGAGCCGATCCAGGAATTCCAGAAATCGGCGCTGTTGACGTTTTGCAGCTCGGCAAGCGTTGCCTTGGTGCGTCCGAGCATCAGTCGGTAGGCGTTGACCGAGAGCGAGACCTCGATGCCGTCCGCCTCCAGCGTCAGGAGGGGCTTACCGCGGTCCGCGCAGGAGGTTGCGCCGATTAGCATTGCCAGCGCGAGGAGGCAGAGCAGGGCGCGGATGATTGCTTTTTTCATAATTGATCTCCAAAATCGTTTCATTTGCTTACATTATACACGAAAACTCGGCGTTTGTCTATGCTTTTTTCTTGCCGATCTGCGTATATTTTTCAAAAATTTTGTAAATAAGGTCGAGCGCGCGGTCGCCCTTTTGCAACCGCAGGCAAAGGTGCATCTCTCCCGACATCAGAATACGTAGCTTTTGCGGGAAGGCAGAGGAGACCTCAGCCCAACGGTCGAAGTCGATGCCCTGCGGATAGATATGCACCTCGTTTCCGTCCTGACGGATGGAGGTGATCCCGCATTTTACCGCGAGCGAATGGATGAGCGCGATCATAAGCAGGTTCTGCGTCTGCACGGGCGGCTCGCCAAAGCGGTCGCAAAGCTCGTCGGTCACGTCGGCAAGATCCTCCTGCGATCCGATGAGCGCGATCTTTTTGTAAAGTGCCATACGCTGAGCGGGGTAGGGGACGTAGGAATCGGGGAGGTAGGCGTCGAAGCTGAGCGAGACGGTGCATTCCAGCTCCGGCTCGGGCGCCTCTCCCTTTTCCTCCAAAACGGCTTTGTTGAGGAGCTTGATATAGAGATCGTAGCCGATGGCGTCGAGGTGTCCGTGCTGCTGTGCGCCCAGGAGGTTGCCTGTGCCGCGGATCTCCATATCGCGGAGTGCGATCTTAAAGCCCGCACCGAATTCGGCATACTCGCGGATCGCTTCAAGTCGCTTCTGCGCGATCTCGGTGATCGATTTGAAGCGAGGATAGGTGAAATACGCATACGCGCGGCGCGAGGAGCGTCCGATCCGTCCGCGGATCTGATGAAGCTGAGAAAGACCGAGGCGGTGTGCGCTTGACACGATGAGCGTATTTGCGTTGGGGATGTCGACACCCGTTTCGATGATGGTGGTGCAGACGAGAATGTCGATGCTGCCCGTCAGCATCTCCTCCCAGATGCGCTCCAATTGCTCCTTGTCCATCTTTCCGTGCGCGACGGTGATGCGCGCCTCGGGAATGGAGGCGGAGAGCTTGGCGGCAACGGTATCGATGGTCTCGACGAAATTGTGCAGATAGAACACCTGTCCTCCGCGTCGAAGCTCGCGGCGGATCGCCTCCTCGATGATCAGCTCATCCTCCTCAAGGACGTAGGTCTGAATGGGGAGACGGTCGATCGGGGCATCGTCAAGGACCGAGATGTCGCGGATGCCGCCCATTGCCATATTGAGCGTACGGGGGATCGGCGTTGCGGAAAGGGAGAGCACGTCGACGCCACTGCAGAGCTGCTTGAGCTTTTCCTTCTGCGCCACACCGAAGCGCTGCTCCTCATCGATGATGACGAGTCCGAGATCGTGAAATTGCACGTCCTTGGAGAGGATGCGATGGGTGCCGACGAGAATATCGACTTCACCTCGCGCGAGACGGCGCAGGGTTGCCTGCTGCTGCTTGGCTGTGCGGAAGCGTGAGAGCGTATCGACGTTGACCGCAAAGGCACGCATACGGCTCACGATGGTCTGGAAATGCTGCATCGCGAGGAGGGTGGTGGGAACGAGGATGGCAACCTGCTTGCCGCCCAATACCGCCTTGTAAGCGGCACGGAGCGCGACCTCGGTCTTTCCGTATCCGACGTCACCGCAAAGCAGACGGTCCATCGGTGCGGCGCGCATCATATCCTCCTTGATCTCGTTTGCCGCCGTGATCTGACTGTCGGTCTCCTCGTATTCAAAGGCGTCCTCAAAGGACTTTTGATAGCCGTCGTCGGGCTGGAAGGCGTGACCGGGCAGGCGCATACGCTCGGCATAAAGGCGGATCAGCTCGCGTGCCATATCCTTGACCGCCGCCTGTGCGCGGGATTTGGATTTTTTCCAGCTGTCGCCCCCCATCTTGGAGAGCTTGAGCAGACCGTCGTCGGCGTGCGCGCCGATATATTTGGAGACCTTGTCGAGCTTTTCAATGGGGAGGAAGAGCTTATCACTGCCCGCGTATTGAATGCCGATATAATCGCGTGTGACACCGTCGCAGGTGAGCGTTTCGATGCCCGTGTAGCGACCGATACCGTAGGTCTCGTGAACAACGTAGTCGCCTGCATCCAATTCCGCGTAGGAAAGGATGCTCTTGGTGTTCTTTTTTGCCTTTTTGCGGAGGGCAGATTTGCCCGAGAGCTTGAGCGCACCCACGCGAGCGTCCGCACCCGTGGAGAGGACGGCGATCCTCGGAACGATCAATTCAAAGCCCGGAAGCGCATCGCGCCAGATCACGGTAACGGTGCCCGCGCGCAGCTCCTCAGCCTCGGTCGGCTCGGGGAGGACGACGAAGCCCTGATCGAGCAGCCTTTGCGTCGTCTTTTCGGCATCGACCTCGTTTTCGGTCAGGACGATGGCGCGGTAGCCGCCCTTGAGGTAGTTGTCGAGATCCTCGAGAAACAGCTCCTCGTTTTCCAGATAGGAGACGGTGTGACGGGTGCGGAAGCCGAACAGCCCCGCGAGTCGGCGGTCACTGACACCGTGTGCGATCGAATCGAGATGAAGCGTGACGTTCGCATCGCAGAAAAGCGAGAGCGCGGTCGCGTTCTTGGCATAGTCGGTGTATTTCGCGGCGATCGTTCCCCCCTCAAGCAGATCGACGACGGTCTGATTCAGGTGAAATTCGGATGCCTTGAGGCGATCTGCGATGGCGTTTGTGCCGCGGAGAATGACGAGCCTGCGCCCGTCGAAATAATCGAGCAGGGAGGTGCGCTCGGGGTAGATGAGGGAGACGTACTTGTCGAGAAATTGGATCTCCGTGCCGCTTGTGAGCGCGCCCTCCACAGCCGAAAGCTCGGCGGAAAGCTCCTCGGAGGCGCGGGTGACGGAGGCTTGACGGTACTGTGCGGCGATCGCTTTTTTGAGCCGCTCCAGGGCGTCGCGGTCGGGAAGAAGCTCGCGCGCGGGCGGAAAGCTTGCACGCTCGACCGATTCAAGCATTCTCTGCGTTTCGGGATCGAAGAGTCCCATACGGTCGATCTCGTCTCCGAACAGCTCGATGCGAAGCGCGTGTGCGCCGCGCTTTTCACCGCCGTCCGCGTCCTCGAACACGCCGTAGGGGGGGAGGATATCGATGATGTCTCCGCGCAGGGCAAACTGCCCCGGACTATCCACAAGATCCACGCGCGCATAGCCTGCCGCCGTCAGCGAGCTTGCAAACGCACGCGGATCAAGCTCCTCATTGGCACGGACGGTCCGCATCGCGTCGGCAAGACGGCGGGGCGGGGTGGTATAGCCGAGTGCGGCATCGGGCGTGGTGACGATGATGTCGTAATCGCCCGAAAGAAGCCCCGAAAGCACGCGAAGCCTCTCATGCTCGTACTCATGGGAGGCGGTAATGTTATAAAAGGTAAGATCGCGCGAGAGATAGAATGCCGCGCGGATGCCCTGGCGCTCAAGCATTGCGGTGATGCGGACGCAGTCCTTTTCCTCGGGGCAGAGGAGGAGGGCAGTGCCGCCGCGGAAGCGCTCGCTATCCTGCAGAGCTGAGACGAGGAAGGCGTCTGCCGCGCCGTCGCAAAGTCCCGAGGCAAGAATGGGCAGGGGATTTTCGCGGAAATCGCGCTCCAGCGTGCGGATAAAATGCTTATATTCGTTGTCACTGCGGATGCAGGAGGTTAAAATGCTCATCTGAGGCTCCCTTTGGTAAGGTTTTCGTCCACCTTTTGCAAAAGGTGGCGAGGTCAAGGGCGAGAAGCCCTTGTCGCGCTCCGCAGAGCGCGAAATCGTTTTTTGGGTGTTTCTTTTTGTTAGCTTTTTCTTTGCACCTTCTTCTTGCAAAGAAAAAGCGGCTTGGGAGTTTTCGCGGTGAAAGGATGGAGAAATCCGATCCTCAAGGCCGATGCAGGCGGGCGAAAACTTTAACTAAGGTGTTAGTCTTTCTTTGCTTCCTTCGGCTTATGCGAGTTGCAGAGCTGTACGGCTGCATCAAACTTGCCGTCAAGGACGGTCAGGATCCCGTCGTGCGCGGCGGAAAACGCATCGAAGAGCGCTGTCTGCTCGGGTTTGCTGAATTCGGAAAGCACCCAATCGGCAAGATCGTAGTCGGGGTGCGGCTTCTCGCCGATTCCCATTCGCAGACGGGGGAACTGATCGCTTCCGATCTGCGCGATGATGCTTTTGAGACCGTTGTGCCCACCCGCGCTTCCGTTTCGGCGCAGGCGCATCCTTCCGACACCGAGCGTGATGTCGTCCGAGATCACGATGACGTTCTCGGGTGCGATCTTATAAAAGCTTGCCGCCTCGCGTACCGCCGCGCCCGAATTGTTCATCAGCGTCTGCGGCTTCATCAGAAGCACCCGATGCGTGCCCAGCATCGCCTCGGCACAGAGCGATTGAAAGCGCAGACGGTCTATGCGAACGCCCACACGCTCCGCGATGAAATCAAGCGTCAGAAAGCCCGCGTTGTGGCGGGTGAGACGGTATTTCTCTCCGTAGTTTCCGAGTCCTACGATGAGATGCGTGATGGGGGTGGCGGAACCCGTATCCTTTTTTGCGATTTGACGGAAGAGATCGAAAATATCAGCCATGAATGCTCCTTTTTTCGCGATGCGGCTCTGCGCGCTCCGAATGCAACGCAAAACGCGCCCGATCGCCCCCGTGTGGGGGAGACCCGCCGCTTTTTTATTTACGTTTATTATATCGCAAAAAAGGGAGGATGTCAAACGGTTTTTTTGAGTTGGATTTGTTGTTCATAAAATGTTTACATTTGAGAAGGCCGTTTCTGTGCAGAAAACTATGGAAAAAAGGGAAAAGATGTGTTATAATATCTCGTACTGTAAAAGTCGAAGGACAAAATACAGCTTTTTTGCTGTGCAAGGAATTCGACACTGTCAAAAAAATCAATTCAAAAATGGAGGATTACCAACATGGCAAAGAAGTATTGCTATCTCTTCTCCGAGGGTAACGCAAATATGCGTGAGATCCTTGGCGGTAAGGGCGCAAACCTTGCAGAAATGACCAACATCGGTCTTCCTGTTCCCCAGGGCTTCACGATCTCTACCGAGGCGTGCACCCAGTACTATGAGGACGGTCGTCAGATCAACGATGAGATCATGGCCGAGATCATGGAGTATATTGTAAAGATGGAGGGCGTAACCGGCAAGAAGTTCGGCGATCTCGAGAATCCCCTTCTCGTTTCCGTTCGTTCCGGTGCTCGCGCATCCATGCCCGGTATGATGGATACCATCCACAACCACGGTCTGAACGAAGAGGTCGTTGAGGTTATGGCAAAGAAGTCCGGCAACGCACGTTGGGCTTACGACTGCTACAGAAGATTTATCCAGATGTACTCCGACGTCGTTATGGAGGTCGGTAAGAAGTACTTCGAGGAGCTCATCGATAAGATGAAGGAAGAGAAGGGCGTTAAGCTGGACGTTGAGTTGACCGCTGACGACCTGAAGGAGCTGGCTAACCAGTTCAAGGCTGAGTACAAGGCAAAGATCGGCACCGATTTCCCCTCCGATCCTAAGGAGCAGCTGATCGGCGCAGTAAAGGCAGTATTCCGTTCTTGGGATAACCCCCGTGCAAACGTATACCGCCGCGACAACGATATTCCCTACTCTTGGGGTACCGCTGTAAACGTACAGGCAATGGCATTTGGTAACATGGGTGACGATTGCGGCACCGGTGTTGCATTTACCCGTGACCCCGCTACCGGTGAGAAGAAGCTCATGGGTGAGTTCCTTGTGAACGCACAGGGTGAGGACGTTGTTGCAGGTGTTCGTACGCCTATGCCCATCGCTGAGATGGCAGACAAGTTCCCCGCAGCTTACGCTCAGTTCCGTGAGATCTGCCAGATCCT
>JAZQWH010000169.1:0-1382 GCA_045632205.1 Eubacteriales bacterium | reverse complement strand
CCTCACGCGGCGTCGCTGGGTCAGGCTTTCGCCCATTGCCCAATATTCCCCACTGCTGCCTCCCGTAGGAGTCTGGACCGTATCTCAGTTCCAATGTGGCCGTTCAACCTCTCAGTCCGGCTACTGATCGTCGGCTTGGTGAGCCGTTACCTCACCAACTACCTAATCAGACGCGAGCCCATCCTTGCGCAATAAATCTTTGGTACCAAAACCATGCAATCTCGGTACGTTATGCGGTATTAGCGTTCGTTTCCAAACGTTATCCCCCACGCAAGGGCAGGTTGCTCACGCGTTACTCACCCGTCCGCCACTAAGTTGCCTTGACGCTTCCCGAAGGATTAATCAAAACAACTCCGTTCGACTTGAATGTGTTATGCACGCCGCCAGCGTTCATCCTGAGCCAGGATCAAACTCTCGAATGTTTGTATCTAAAATCTCCCGAAGGAGATCTCAAATCTTGATTCGAGCTTGATTGCTCTTTACTTTTTGTTTGAGTAGTATTTCTCTCAGAATCTTCGAGTTCCGTTCTCGCACACATACATGAATCTCTCCATGTTCAATGCTTGTACTTTCCTCTTGTTGTTCAATTTTCAATGACCGATTTCGCTGCCTTCTTGTGGACAGCTTGACTATTATATCACACCGATTTCCGTTTGTCAAGCGTTTTTTCAAAGTTTTTTCAAAGTTTTTTCAAAAACTTTTTCGCTTCCCTTCCGAAAGTCAGCTTGCCTATTCTACTACATTGCGCTCACTTTGTCAAGGGCTTTTTAAAAGTTTTTTTCATTTTTTTGAAAATTATGCGCCAAAGCCGCCGTCAACGCCCAAAATCTGTCCCGTTACAAAGCTTGCGCCCTCGGAGGCAAGCCAGAAAACGGCATTTGCCACGTCCTCGGGCTGACCGATACGGCAAAGAGGCGTCTCCTCGCAAAGGGCGGAAAGGGTCGCCTCGTCAAATCCGGCATTCATATCGGTGGCGATCACGCCCGGCTCCACACAGTTTACGGTGATGCCGGAGGGTCCCAGCTCCTTAGCAAGGGCTCGCGTCAGCCCCTCAAGTCCCGCCTTGGTTGCCGAGTATGCCACCTCACAGGAGGCGCCCACTCTTCCCCAAACCGATCCCATATTGATAATACGACCGCTCTTTTGGTTCACCATTTTTCTTGACGCCTCTCTGGACGCGATCACCGCCGCGCTGAGGTTGACATCCAGGAGTCGCTTCCACTCGTCGTCGCTCATATCCGTAAGAAGGCCCACAAGAGAGATGCCCGCATTATTCACAAGAACGTCAATGCCGCCAAGACGGCGCTCCGCCTCGCGTACCGCAACGGCAAGAGCTTCTCCGTCCGCCACGTCGATCTGAATCGCAATTGCGCCCGTCTCCT
>JAZQWH010000168.1:0-14263 GCA_045632205.1 Eubacteriales bacterium | reverse complement strand
GCCTCTGCCTCAAAGAGCTGCGGCGCGTCCAGAACAGCGGCGCGAACCTCCTCGCGGCGGTAATCCTCCAGCTTTTTTCGGATGGTTGCCATCACGTAGGTGTGCGTGATGCGGTTGAGGGTGGCAAGCGAATCCTCATCCGAAAAAACGATCTCGCGTAGCAAGGGACGGTTGAGCGTTCCCGAGGGGGTCAGGATCTGCGGGCCGAAGGCATAGACCAGCTCGTTGAGACAAGCGGAGGGGGGGACGAGCAGACGGTGATAAATATCATCCGCGTCAATGACAGGAATTCCGTGAGCGGCAAAAACGCTGCTGACAGCGCCTTTTCCGCCGCCTGACGGCCCTGTAAGACCAATTACGAGCATCGATCACACCTCCGTCAGAGCACTGCCGCTTTCGGCAGAACGGTATGCGGCATCCATAACCGCCTGAACGTAAGCTCCGTCCTCAAGAGAGGGCGCAAAGGGTTGACGCGTTGCTACGGCAGAGAGATAGGCGTGCATACTCGAAACGTGGCCGTAGAGCCAGCCTGTTGCTGCCTTGGGCGAGGGGAAGGTCATTTGCGGGTAACGTCCGACGCATTCGATACGTGTAAAGCCACGGTCTCCTCCAAGCGGTGCCTCGGGCGTTTCGGTGTTGTAAAATTCCAGATAGTTGGGATCCATCAGGGAGAAGCGCAACGCTCCTTTTTCTCCGTAGATGGAAAAATTCAGCTCGTCATTGGTACCGATCTGAAGCTTTCCGACCTGAATGGTACCGTGCGCCCCGTCCTCCGTCTGACAGAGCATATAGAATGCCTCGTCCGCATTGGTTTCCCACGCTTGACCGTTGCGTCCTGCGCGAGTGGGGTACGCGATTTGTGACATTCCTCCAACGCGTGCAAAGCGACCGCAGAGGAAGGTCATAAGATCGATCACGTGAGAGCCGAGATCGAAAAGCACGCCTCCGCCGCAGATCTCGCGATCCTGCTTCCAGCCCGCCGCTTTTTTCGTGTCGGTTGCGCTGCTGTGAAGATATTCTGCGTGGAACGAGAGGATCCTGCCGAGCCTGCCCGATTCGATCAGCTCCTTGGCGCGCATCGTAGCGGAGAGCCAGCGGTTATTGAAGACCATACCGCAGATCTGTTCCTTGGCACGGGGGAGGGCAAGGATCTCCTTTGCCTCCTCGGGGGAGATGCAGAGCGGCTTTTCGCAAAGCACGTGCTTGCCTGCCTTGATTGCCGCCTTGATCGCGTCGAGATGGCAGACGTTGGGGGTGCAGATATCGATGACGTCGATTTCCGGGTGATTGATCAGCTCATAAGGATCTGCGGTTGCAATCGGGATGCCGTATTCCTCTGCCACGCGAAGAGACTTTTCCTCGCTTGTGGTACAGACTCCCGAAACGGTTGCGCAAAAGGGAAGCGAGCTGTAAAAGAAGGGGAGATTCCGAATGGAATAGAGATGTGTCTTTCCCATTGCTCCGAACCCCAGAAGTCCGATATGAAGTTGTGTTTTGTTTTCGGGAATCATAATTTTTCTTCCTTTCAAGCCTGCTTGCTTTGCCATTTTCGTTTTTTGGCATACTTTTGACAATACTACTTCTATTATATATCATATTCCCCGATTTTGCAAGGGGATTTTTGCGCTTTGCGATAAAATTTAGTCTGTTGTGTATTGCATTTTGAGAAAAAAACGAGTATAATATAACCAGATATGTATTTTGATCGGAGGTGACGGGATGAAGGATCTTTTGGAAGCGCTGAAAACGCGCGGAATTGCGGTTCGCGAGAATTGCTTGCTTTCCGTATACAGCAGCTTTCGCGTAGGCGGCGTGGCTCGGGCGATCGCAATCCCCGATACACGTGAGCGATTGGTTGATGCCCTCAATCTCGCACGCGCCTCCGGTGTCCGCTTTTCGGTATTCGGGAATGCAAGCAACGTGGTGTTTGCGGATGAAGGCTATGAAGGTCTCGTCATTTTCACGGGAGAGTGCAAGTCTTATTATCTGCACGATGGAAGTATTTATGCGGATGCAGGCGTCTCGCTTGGGAAGCTTTCCATGCTTGCCTGCGAAAGAGGACTTGCGGACGGAGAATTTCTGTTTGGAATTCCCGGCACTGTGGGCGGCGGTATTTTTATGAATGCGGGCGCGTTTGGCGGCTCTATGGCGGATATTTGCATTGCATCGGAGTTCTGGAATTCCGAAACGGGAGAAATTGGACGGTTGCTTGGAGAGGAGCATCGGTTCTCCTACCGCACAAGCGCTTACGAGGCGCATCCGGAGTGGGTGATCCTCGGAGCATATTTCCTGTTCGGTGCAGGGGATTCTGCCGAGATCCGCGCAAAAATGGAGGATTATCTCGGCCGTCGCAAGACCACTCAACCGCTTGAATATCCAAGTGCGGGAAGCGTTTTTAAGCGCCCCGAGGGACATTTTGCGGGGAAGCTGATCGAGGATTGCGGCTTGAAGGGCTATACGGTAGGCGGCGCGCAGGTTTCCCAAAAGCACGCAGGATTTATTGTCAACGTCGGCGGTGCGACCGCTGCGGATATCCGTGCACTTGTTTTGCATATTCAGCGCACGGTCGAGCGAGAGACAGGTGTTTCCCTGGAATGTGAAATTCGCTTTGTTGAGAGCGGAAAGGAATGATACGTATGACGTTTGCCAATCAGCTGAGAGCGGAGCTTGCCGCTCTTCCCATCAAGCCGAATTGCTGTCGCCGCGCGATGGCGGAGGGCTTTTTGCTGGGTGCGTCGGTCGATCCCGCAACCAAGCAGATTCTGCTCCGTATGACGCAAGCCGAATCTGCCGACATTGCCTGCGAAATTTTAACGCGGCAGTACGGAAAGGCACCCGAGGTCTACGCGCACGGACAGTGCGGTCATTCCTATTGGGATCTTTCGTTGGCTTCTCCCGCCTGCCTCAAATATATGCGTACGCTTGATGCCGATGCAGAGACGTTGCCCTTTCATTTTGGTTGCGAGGCTTGCCGCAGTGTGTTTTTGCGAGGCGTGTTTCTCGCTGTGGGAACCGTGAACGATCCGCACCGCTCCTTTCACCTCGAATTTAAGCTTCCCGAATCACGCAGCAGACTTCTTGCGGCGTTTTTGCTTGAAATGGGATATCCTTCCCGTCGCGTGAAGCGCGGAGAGGTTGAAGGACTTTATTTTAAGGACGGAGCGACGGTCGAGGAGCTTCTCACTGTTATGGGTGCCTCAGGCTCGCTCTTTGAGGTGATCAATACGCGTATTGAGCGAGAGATCCGAAACAATGAAAACCGCGCCACCAATTGTGTGGCAAGAAATATTGAAAAAACGATTGCCGCCGCACAGAAGCAGATTGAGGCGATCAACAAGCTGATGGAGACGGGGAAGATGGATACCCTGCCCGAGGCATTGCGTGAAACGGCAAGGCAACGGTATGCCAATCCCGACGCATCGCTGGACGAGCTTGTCAGGCTTCACGTGCCCTCGATCTCAAAATCGGGGCTGAATCACCGCCTCCGAAAGATTGTAGAAGCGGCGGACGAAATTTGAAAGAATTTTTTGATTTTTAGAAAAAGGAGTGAACAGGATGGCGATCAACGGCTTTGTACATTTGCATTTGCACAGTGAATACAGCCTGCTCGACGGTGCGTGTCGCATCGCCGAGATTCCGCGCCGCGTCAAGGAATGCGGTCAGGAGGCGGTTGCCATTACCGATCACGGTGTGATGTACGGTGTGATCGCATTTGACCGCGCGTGCCGAGCAGAGGGGATCAAGCCCATTATCGGATGCGAGGTCTACGTGGCACCCGAATCGCGGTTTGAGAAGTCGGTCAGCTCGGATGGCTATGCGGATCATCTCGTTCTGCTGTGCGAAAATATGACGGGCTACCAAAATCTGATCTCGATGGTTTCGCGCTCCTTTACCGAGGGCTTTTATAATAAGCCCCGTGTGGATGAGGAGCTTTTGCGCCGCCATTCCGAGGGCTTGATCGCGCTTTCCGCCTGCCTTGGCGGACGGATTCCCAAAATGCTTTCCAAGGGCGATTTTGAGGGGGCGAGAGAAACCGCACGCCGATATTCCGAGATTTTTGGCAAGGATCGATTCTATATTGAGATCCAGGATCACGGCATTGCCGAGCAGAAGACCGTTTTGCCGATGCTTGTCAAGCTGGCACAGGATTGTGATCTGCCGCTCGTTGCGACAAACGATTGCCACTATACACGCCGTCGCGATGCCGAAATGCAGGCAACGCTGATGTGTATTCAGACCAATACCACGTTGGATGCGGGGCGTCCTGCCGCGTTTGCCACGGATGAATTTTATATCAAGGATACCAACGAGATGGAGATGCTCTTCCGTGCGTATCCCGAAGCCCTCCGCAATACCTGCCGTATCGCGGAGCGCTGTGAGGTGGAATTTGATTTTTCTACCACGTATCTGCCCAAGTTCCCGTGTCCTGTGGGGATGACCTCGGCAGAGCATCTGCGCGCGCTTGCGTTTGCGGGCTTTACGGATCGGATCTCCAAGGGACATATCCGTTTTGAGGAGCATACCGAGGAGGAATATCGCTCGCGCATGGAATACGAATTGTCGGTCATTGAGCAGATGGGATATGCCGACTACTTCCTCATTGTGCAGGATTACGTTAATTTTGCACGCTCCAAGGATATTCCCGTCGGCCCCGGACGTGGGTCGGGTGCGGGAAGCCTTGTGGCGTTTGCACTCGGCATTACGGACGTGGATTCCATTCGCTTCGATCTTCTTTTTGAGCGCTTTCTCAATCCCGAGCGTGTCAGTATGCCTGATATCGATATTGATTTTTGCTACAATCGCCGCGACGAGGTGATCGAATACGTAGGACAGAAGTACGGCAGCGATCACGTATCGCAGATCATTACCTTCGGTACGCTTGCCGCGCGTGCGGCGATCCGTGACGTGGGGCGTGTTCTCGGGATGTCCTATTCCGACGTAGACGTGGTGGCGCGTGCCGTTCCGCAGGAGCTGGGGATTACCATTTCGTCAGCACTCAAGCAGCCCACGCTCAAGCAGCTCTATGAGGGCGACGGAGCGATCCGCCGTCTGGTGGATCTTGCGATGGCGCTTGAGGGAATGCCGCGCAACGTTTCCATTCACGCGGCGGGAATCGTTATTACGGATAAACCCATTGCGTCCTACGTTCCGTTGGCGCTCAGCAACGGTACGGTCGTGACGCAGTTTGATATGGATACCGTTGCCAAGCTCGGGCTTCTCAAGTTCGATTTTCTGGCGCTTCGATATCTGACGATCATTCACGATGCCCAAATGCAGATTCGCGAGCGCGAGCCGAATTTTGAGATTGAAAAATTGCCGCTTGACGATGCGGCTACCTATAAGCTCATTTCCTCGGGCAAGACCGCAGGCGTATTTCAGCTTGAGTCCGGCGGAATGAGACAGATGCTGACCAATCTTGCCCCCTCGCGCTTTGACGATATTATCGCGGCGATCGCGCTCTACCGTCCCGGGCCGATGGATTCAATCCCAACCTTTATCGAACGCCGTCACCACCCCGAAAGGGTGACCTACGCTTGTCCTGCGCTCGAGCCGATTCTGCGCTCTACCTACGGCTGTGTTGTTTATCAGGAGCAGGTTATGAGCATTTTCCGCGAGCTGGGCGGATATACCTTTGGGCACGCAGACGTGGTCCGTCGCGCAATGTCCAAGAAGAAGGCGGACGTTTTGCTTGCGGAGCGAGATACCTTTGTCGCGGGTGCAGAGGAAAGAGGAATTTCGGCAGAGATCGCGTCGGCGCTCTTTACCGATATGGAGAGCTTTGCTAATTATGCGTTCAACAAATCGCACGCGGCGGCGTATGCGGTCATTTCCTACCGTACCGCCTATCTCAAGCAGCATTATCCGCGTGAATATTTCTCAGCCCTTCTCACGAGCGTGCTTGGAAATCAGGCAAAGATTGCCGAATACATTGCCGAGTGCGCACAGCGCGGCATTCGCGTGCTTCCGCCCGACGTCAATGAGAGCCGTATGTATTTTTCCGTATGCGGCAAGGATATTCGCTTTGGTCTGCTTGCGGTCAAGAACGTCGGACGGCAGTTTCTTACGCAGATCCTTGAGGAGCGGAGATATCGCCCCTTCTCCTCGTTTGACGATTTTCTCAGTAGAATGTCTTCACGCGATCTGAACAAGCGAATGATGGAATCACTGATTAAAGCGGGAACGTTTGATACGCTCGGTGTTTTCCGCAGTCAGCTTCTTGCCGTTTACGAGCAGATGATCGACCGTGCGACGGAAAAGGGCAAAAATAATCTTGAAGGACAATTGGATATGTTCTCCGCGATAGGGTTTGAGGATACCTCTCCGCGCGTGGAGTATCCGAACGTTCCCGAGCTTGGAATTCGGGAAAAGCTTTTGATGGAGCGAGATGCCACGGGAATGTATTTTTCGGGACAGATGCTTGACGAATACGGAAAGCACATTGAATCGATCAAGCCGCAGCCGCTCTCCGAGCTGATCTGTGAGGAGGCGGATCTTGCGGATAAGCAACGGGTTTGCGTGGCTGGCATTATCGGCTCTGTCTCGCTCAAAACCACACGGAACGGGGATCGAATGGCATTTTTCTCGATCGAGGATCGCTTCGCGGAGATCGAATGCATCGCGTTTTCACGTGTGTTTGCCGAGAATGCGCATCTGATCCATACGGATAGTGCCGTTTGGATCAACGGAACGATCTCCCTGCGAGAAGACGAGATGCCGAAGATCCTGATCAACCACATCGAGCCGTTGATCGAGGACTCAAAATTTGTTGAGGCCGCCGCTCGTGACGGAGAAAATGAAAAAGCGCGCACAAAGCAACCTGCAACCGCCGTTGATCAAAGCGCGCCCGCCCCTGCCTCGGCAAAGCGGCTCTTCCTTCGTGTGCCGAGCAAAAAGACCGAGCAATTTTTAAAGGCATTGAATTTGTGTGAGATCTTTGACGGCGACTTTCCCGTATTCTTCTATGACGCCGCAGAGGCAAAGTACGATACGACACCCATAGGCGTAGCGCTGACTCCTTATGTCGTGAATGAATTGCGCAAGCTTTTGGGAAATGAAAACGTGATTTTGAAGTGAGAAATGTTTGATATTATATTTTTGGATCTGGATGATACGATCTTTGATTTTGGATACGCGGAGCGAGAAGCGCTCCTTGCCGTGCTTTCCTCAATTTCCGTTTTGCCGACAGATGAGCATCATATGCTTTTCAGCGAGATCAACGATGCGCATTGGAAACGGTTGGAGAGAGGAGAACTGACGCGGCGTGAGGTGCAGATCGGTCGGTTTCGTGCTTTCTTCGATAGGATCTCCGTACAAGCGGATGCCGAGGCGGCGAATCGCATTTTTATGGAGTCGATCGCCAAGAGTCATCATTTCATTGATGGCGCGGAGCAATTGCTGCAGGATCTCCGTCACGCAGGAAAGCGCATTTACGTTGTCTCCAACGCGAGTCTTTCCGTTCAGTGGAATCGGCTGCGTCTGGCAGGCTTGGATACCTTTTTTGACGGTGTGTTCCTTTCCGAGGAGATCGGCGCACAGAAGCCGAGTCGCGAATTTTTTGAACGCGTATTTGAACGCGTTCAAAATATGAAACCAAATCGCTCTATCATCCTCGGAGACAGCTTGACCTCGGATATTGCAGGAGGAAAAGCGGCGGGAATCTCCACCTGTTGGTTCAATCCAAAATCCAAGCAGGGCAGAGAAACCATAAAGCCGGATTTTGAAATCCGAGCGTTAGGTGATTTCCTCTCCATCGTAATTTGAACTTAAAATAACAAAAAAGAGGCTTTTGGAATCCCAAAAGCCTCTTTTTTTGATATTATTTTAAATAATTCTTATTCTTGTTCTAATATTTCGTATAGTTCAAGGAGCTTTTCCTCCAGCTCCTGCTTGCGCGCGTCAAGCTCTGCGGCACGGACATAGTCGGCAGATGCGGAGCCAAAAAGCTCTTCTTCAATTTTCTCAAGCTCTGCCTCGATAGATTCGCTTTCGCGCTTTGCACGCTCGAGCTGAGCCTTCTTTTTGCGGGCTTCAGCGGCGGCTTGCTTGTTCTTGAGATATTGCTCCTTGTTTGAGTTAGTCGATTGAAACTCTTGGGTGGACGTGGGGAGATTGGGAAGCCTTTCCGCCTCTCTCGCCGTCTTGTATTCGCGGAACTCCGTGTAGCCGTGTCCGACGCGGTCAATGGGGAAGTCAAGCAGATCTCCGGGGAAAGCAGCACCGGGCTTCAGCTCCAGAATGCGAGTTGCAAGCTTGTCGATCAGATAACGGTCGTGCGAGACGGTCAGGATCGTGCCGCCAAATTGGGAAAGCGCATTCTCAAGTGCCTCGCGCGAATCGATGTCGAGATGGTTTGTCGGCTCGTCAAGCACAAGCAGGTTCATTTTGGAAAGGATGAGCTTTGCCATCGTCAGTCGGGCGCGCTCACCGCCGCTGAGGACGGAGACCTCCTTGAATACGCTCTCTCCTGTAAAGCGGAATGTTGCAAGCACGTTGCGGATCTCTGTTTCCGTTTTGGTGGGATAGGCATTCCAAAGCTCGTCCAGCACCGTGTTATTTGGATCAAGGTTCTGATTTTCCTGATCGTAATATCCGATCTCAACGTGATAGCCCTGTTCGATCACGCCGCAGGTGGGAGCGATTTTGCCGAGGATCATCTTGATCAGCGTTGATTTTCCGCACCCGTTCGGTCCGATAATCAGCACGCGCTCGCCTCGCTTGATCAGAAAGGAGAGATCCGAGAAGAGCGGGCGGTTGGGATATCCCATTGAGAGTCGGCGCACCTCCAGCACGTCGTTGCCCGATGCGATTCCCTCGGAGAATTGCATTCGGATCGCCTTGGGAGCATCCTGCGGGCGCTCCAGCTTTTCCATTTTGTCAAGCATTTTTTGTCGGCTCTCGGCGGCAATGATATTTCGCTCGCGGTTCCACGCGCGCTGTTGGGCAATGTATGCCTCCTGACGCTTGATCTCCGCCTGTTGATTCTTCCAATGTCTCTCCGCGATCTCACGGTCGATCTCCCGTTGCGCGATCGTTTGCGAATATCCTCCGCGGTAGAGCTTGGCACGGTGATGCTCAATGGCAAGTGTTTTGTTCGTCACGCGGTCCAGAAAATAACGGTCGTGCGAGATGATCATCACGCATTTTGGGTAAGAAATCAGGAAGGATTCAAGCCATGCGAGCGTTTCGATGTCGAGATGGTTGGTCGGCTCGTCGAGCAAAAGCAGGTCGGGCTCACGGGAAAGCTCGATCGCAAGAGCCAATCGTGTGCGTTGTCCTCCGCTGAGCGTTTCTACTGCCTGCTCGCGTGCGGCTGCGTCAAAGCCGAGCTTGGAGAGAATGGAGGCGCAGCGGCCGCGAAATTCAAGCCCGCCCTCGCGCACGTATTTTTCGTGAAGCGCAGTGTAGCTTGCGATGGCGGCGGTATCATTGCCGGTTTTCATTGCGTTTTCCAGCTCCGCCAGCCTTTTTTCCGCGGACAGAAGATGGGGAAATGCGTTGTACATCCGTGTGAGCACCGTCTCGTTCTCGTTATTGCAATCAAATGCGCCTTCCTGCGTCAGGATTCCCAGTGTTTTTCCTTTTGAAAAATAAAAGCTTCCCTCGGTTGGCTCGTATTCTCCCGTGATGAGACGGAAAAGCGAGGATTTTCCGCACCCGTTTACGCCAATGATACCGAGCTTATCGGTTTCCTCAAGTGCGAAGCTGACCTTTTCGAGGATCGGCGTCGTTCCAAAGGAGAGGGATACGTCGTTTGCACCGAATATGATCATAGGATACCTCTCAAAGCTTGGTTTTTACTTCCTTGGCAACGCCGAGGATACGCGCTCTGCCAATCTCAAAATCCTCCGGAGAGAGAATGATCGGCTCGTAATCATCGTTTTCGGGGGAGAGAATGACACGATGATTTTGCTTGGAAAAGCGTTTAACCGTTGCACTTTCTCCGTCAACCAGACAAGCTACGATCTCTCCGTTTTCAGCATACTGCTGCTTGTGGAAGAGTACGAGAGAGCCGTCCATAATGCCCGCGTTGATCATACTGTCACCCGTGACCTCAAGATAAAAATGCTCGTCGACGTCATCAACGTCGGCAAATTCTCGGCCGATCAGCGTTTCATCTGTTACGATCGGGCTTCCCGCTCGGATGACACCGATGACGGGAACCGTTTTTTTGGCACGAAAGCTTTTGTAGGATGCTTCCTCGGAGCGCAGACCGCTGTCCGTTCCGAGCAGCTCGTCGAGGCTGATTGAAAAATAGTCCGCAATGCGAGCAAGCTTATCTGCTTTTGGGGTGGAGCGTCCGCTTTTCCAATCCGCGAAGGTGGAGGCGGAAATTCCCGTTGCTTTGGAAACCTGATATGCGGTCGTTCCGTGTGAGCGCAGCAGCGCGGTAAAGGTATGATAATCCATTCGCAACTCCTTTGTGACAAAATTGTAAATATTACGGAAATCCGAAATAATATATTGACAAAACATCGGCAATCCGTTATAATGATGCTATCGAGTTTATGATACCACAAACCAAAGCAAATGTCAATATCTGCGATAAAAATTCACATTTTTAGTTGATATTCGCGAATGATTTGAAAAACCAATGACGGAAATGCGAAGTTTAAAATGATGAGAAGATTTGTACTCTATTGTTGATGCTTTGTGTTTTCGTCATACAGAATAAAACGAAGTTGAGGAGGACAAAATGATGGAGAACGGACTGATGGAGGCGCGCGTGGAGCGCGTTCGCAACTTTTTATGTGGGTACCAAATTTGCGTGGATATGCTTCAGCTTCGCAGGCGGGAAAGGAAAAGAAAACCGAAATTTGATGAGGAATTTGTGCCCGATTTTCCCTCCGATGCGGATGAAGTCCTTTGGAGGACTCGTATGTTTGAGGTCAAGACGCTGATCGACCGTATGAAGAACGGGAGAGAAAAGCTGATGCTTTATTATCACTACGTACGCGGTGAGAGTGTGGAGCACGTGGCAAATATGCTCGGATTTTCTCGAAGGACGGGCTACCGCGTTCACCAAAAGGCGCTGCAGAGTGCCGCATTGCTTCTTGATCTCCCGGAAAAAAACGGATTTTACGCACGCGTATAATTTTCTTTTTTTTGCGGAAGAATAACTGCAAAAAAGGAGGCGATTGCGATGGATAAGAATTCGATGAAGCGATGTGTATGCGACAACAGAAAAACGGTGTTGTTTACGCTTGGAGCTATGCTGGGTGTAACGGCACTTGGATTGGGCGCGGCGGCAGTCTGGAACAGCAGGCAGCTGCGTGCGATGCGCGCCGCAAAGCGGACGGGCAAGCTGCTCTATAAAATGGGAACGGCGTTGCAGACTGTTTCGGGAATCGCGGAAGAGATGTGAAAACTCCCTCTTGTACGGAATTTATCCGTGCAGGGGGGATTTTTTCGTTTGCATTGACAGCGATCCTTTTTTGTGCTATACTGAATATGATAAATATTATAGGAGGAACGGGAATGAAAAAAAGAATGCTATCGATCCTGCTTGCTTTTTTGTTTTGCGCATCCTGTTTTTCGGTTGCGATCCGAGCAGACGCCGCTGAGAGTGAATTTGTTCCCACGATTGACGCCCTGCCGAAGAATGGCTCTGCCGTTTCGCTGTTGGACGGGAATATCCTCGCGTGCGTGGAGGGCTACGAGCGCTACTGCACGGAAGCCTACTGCGACGGAACCGATCAGTATGCGCCCACCCCCGTCACCCTTTCCTGGAGCTGTGCGGAGGCGGATTATTATACGGTCAAGCTTGCCTTCGATCGGGAACTTTCCGCACCTGCTTATTACGTTACCCTTGATCAGAGCCTACTTGTTGAGGATCTGCTGATGGGCAAGACCTATTATTACCAAATTCTTGCTCACCGTGGGAACGAAACCGTAAAATCTCGCATTTTTTCCTTCCAAACCGCGTATTTGACGCGAACGATCGAGGTGGAGGGAATCTCCAACACCCGTGATTTTGGAGGATATCTGACCGAAGACGGGACGAAGCGCGTCCGACAGGGCTTGCTCTATCGCGGAGGCGAAGCCGAGGGGATGACACGCGCGGGACTTGAAAAAATGCTTTATACTTACGGCATCCGTACCGATCTTGATCTGCGCGGATACGCAACCTCTGCCTTTGGAAAAACGGTCAATTTCGTAAGTGTCAGTGCTCCGTATTACCTCGGATCGAACGGGATCCTTTCCGCAAGTTATAAGGAGGCGCTTACCACCGAGATCCGCACCTTTGCGGATCCTGCCAATTACCCCATCTACGTGCATTGCGCACTCGGAAGAGATCGCACGGGTACGCTCTGCTTTCTGATCAATGCGCTTTGCGGCGTTGGAGAGCAGGAGCTTTATATGGATTATGAGCTTTCCTTCCTTTCCGTGAAGGGAACGACCGATCAGGGAAGGGTGAGATCGATGATCGACGGCTCGTTTACGCCGTTGTATCAATATCTTAGCGAATATCCCTGCGACAAGGCGGAGCCGACGCTTGCCGATCGCACCGAGGCGTTTCTCAAGGAATATCTCGGAATCACGCAAGAGGAGATCGATTCGATCCGTGAGATCCTTTTGGAGGATGCCGACGTCTCTGCTCCCACGTCTGTGCAGAGAGTGGCGCCGATGATGGCATTGCGATCCGCGCAGGAGGATTTTATGTGCAGCACGGAGGCGTCTGCCTTGGACGGAGTTTACATCCGATTCGGCTCTACCTCCTTGACAAGGCTGAGCGAGGATGAGGCTGCTTTGGCAGGGATCCCCGTCGGATTTTCGGGAGACGTGCTGATTGCTGAGAATACGCAAAATACGTCAATTGATTTTCTGATGGATTTCTCCGATAGGCAAATCCCGATCTCCCTGCTCGAATCGATCACCTTCCGCGTTTGGGTTGGGGATGACGGCGTTTCGGGCGATGATTATCCCGAGCTTCGCATTCTCCAAAAGGGGAAGGATTCGTGGGTGATGCGCTATGATATTTACAGGAAAGCCGAGCAGTGGGTGGACGTGACGCTCAAGGCGGACGGCACGAATTTTGAATCGGGAAAGAATTTTTCCCAT
The DNA here is from genome assembly GCA_045632205.1 of Eubacteriales bacterium. Classification (GTDB taxonomy): domain Bacteria; phylum Bacillota; class Clostridia; order Oscillospirales; family CAG-272; genus UMGS1865. The sequence continues at coordinate 1,204 of JAZQWH010000168.1, read as the reverse complement.
CTTTCCGAGGACGGCAAAACACTTGGAAAATTCGGCTTGATGGTGCGTTCTCCCTCTGTATGCGTACCGTTCTACGTCGATTCGATCACCTATACGTTACAAGAAAACACAACGCCTCCCGTGATTGAAAATCGGGGCGGCACAACACTTTTCCTGCACGAGGGCTCGCCCCTTTTGCTCAATGCCACGGCAATCGACCCCGAGGAGGGGGAGCTTGCGCTTCAATATGATTGGGACGATCCTGCCGCGATCAATCCGGACGGAACGCTCAATCGCGGTGAATATACGCTTACGGTTTATGCGACGGATTATTTTGGCAACCGAGCGGAGCAGGTGCTGACGGTAAAGGTTGGCGAGGCGGACGGGGAGCCCCCCGAGATCGACGTTCGCACCGATGCGATCCGCACAGTTGTCGGGGCGCGTCCCGTTCTGACTCCTGCGGTATGCGATAACAGCGGATTTGCGGACGTTTCCTGCAAATGGTCTGCAGGCGCATTGGACGTGTGCGGCAGATTGGTTGCGGGGATGCACCGATTCTCGGTAGTGGCGACCGACCCGTCCGGAAATACAACGCAAAAGCTGATCTCGGTAACCGTTTTGGCAGAGGAGGATTGGGGAGGAACCGTGATCGACGAGGAAAATCCGCAACCGCCGAGCGATCCTCCTGTCATTGATCCTCCGAATCGGGAGGAAAATGAGGGCGGAAACCAAGGAGGTAACGATCAAAGCAACAACGATCAAAGCAACAACGATCAAGGCAACAATGATCAAAGCAACAATGATCAAAGCAACAATGATCAAAGTAACAATGATCAAAGTAACAATGATCAAAGTAACAATGATCAAGGCAATAATGATCAAGGTGGTAACACACCAACTCAGAACGGTCAGTCTATGCCAAATGAGGAAGGATCTTCTTCCGAAAAGCCTCAAAATGAGGCGAAAAATGCCGATAACTCCAAGTTTTACGCAGGAATTGCAATCGGTGCTTTATGCGGTGTGCTTCTGACGTCTCTGATCTTTGGATTGATCATCGGATCGCGCAAAAAGAACCGCGATTGAGGGCAGAAGAGCCAAAGCAAACATAAAAAACGAACGGCAAGGAAAAATCCTTGCCGTTCTTACTTTTTTGATTATTCTTCGATCGGGTAGACCTCGATGACGGGAGACTTCATAACGCCCATGGGAGTGAGCTGATACTCGT
>JAZQWH010000167.1:0-7931 GCA_045632205.1 Eubacteriales bacterium | reverse complement strand
CAAAAATGCTCCGCATCTGCGGGGCATTTTTGTTATCTCTTGGATGAACTGAGGTGCAATGAATTGCCCGCGGGGCGTGAATTGGCTGACGCCACGAATTGCACCTGCGGTGCATGAATTGCCTTCGGCATGAAAGGAACAGGGCAATTCAATTCATGAAATCGCAGATTTCAAATCATGAAGCCAAAGGCTTCAATTCATGACGGCTTGCCCGTCAATTCATCATCAAAGAATACAAAGCCAAGATGGCTGAATCTATTGAGCACGATTTGCTTTAATCAAAAAGGGCGGTTCAATTTTTAAAAACTCTGCTGTCTATTTACTTTTTGCCGTTTTTATGGTATAATCTAACTAATCGATAAACTTGAATTTGACGAGGTGATTAAGATGATAGATATCACTACTTGGATGAATGACTTTTTGCAAAAGTTAAATCATACATTTGAAAACCGTGCGTGGTTTGTCGGATTGCAAGGAAGCTACGGGCGCGGTGAAGCAAACGAAACAAGCGATATTGACGTTGTCGTGATACTTGACGAGCTGTCTGCCTCGGATATCCAAAATTACAATACAATGCTGGATGCTTTGCCTCACAGAGAGCTGATATGCGGTTTTGTTTCGGGCAAGGATGAGCTTTTGAATTGGGAGCCTTCCGACCTTTTTCAGTTTTATTATGACACAACACCTATAAAAGGGAGTCTTGAGGAATTGCTTGCGGTAATTGATGAAAGCGCTGTGAACAGAGCAATCAAAATCGGTGCTTGCAACATCTATCACGGATGCGTTCACAATATGCTTCACGAGAAGAGTGAGGATATTTTGAAAGGACTATATAAATCCGCCTCTTTTGTTGTGCAAGCTATCGCTTTTATGCAAACAGGCAAATACGTAAAACATCAACGCGAATTGCGGGACGTTGTTTCAACCGAAGAAATGGTTATCGTTGACACCTTCTTGAACCTAAAAAATGGTGGAACGGCAGATTTCAATTCGATGTCCGAAGCATTATTTGCTTGGTCAAAGAAATGGATTAACGAAACGAATTAAACAAATTCCAATTTAATGCCGATTTTCACTTCACCAACGGTTGAATTTTCCCCAATTCAACCGTTGGTTTGTTGATTTTTCGGTTTTTTCGGCGTATACTGAACGAGGAAAGGAGGAGACGAAATGGATCAAATCAAGATCGGAAAATTTATTGCCGAGTGCAGAAAAAAGGCGAGTTTAACGCAAATGCAGCTGGCGGAAAAGCTCAGTATCACCGATCGGGCGGTATCCAAATGGGAAACGGGAAGGGCTATGCCCGATACCTCGATCATGCTGGAGCTTTGCGAGATTCTCGGCATCAGTGTAAACGAATTATTAAATGGGGAGAAAATCAGTATGGAAAACAACGATCAGAAAAACGAACAGCTTTTGCTTGAAATGGCAAAGGAATTAGAGAGAAAAAACAAAACGATCTGGAACACAATGTGGGCGATTATGACGGTAAGCATGGTAGCCTTGCTTGCAGGTCTCTTTGTTGCCGGATTTCTCATACCCGAGGGGGTATGGCAGCTTGTCACAATTCTTGGTGTTTGCGTCGTATTTTTGATACCGTGCTTCTATGCGTTAAAGCTTGAGATCAGCGTAGGCGCTTACAAGTGCAAAAATTGCGGACACGAGATCGTGCCTACCTATACGCAGGCGTTAAATGCGTTGCATCGCGGAACGACTCGCTACCTCAAGTGCCCCAAATGCAACAAACGCACCTGGTGCAAGAAGGTAATTAAGAAATAAGTCCTTCAAGCGACAGACGCAAATAAGAAAAAGCACCCGATTGGGTGCTTTTTTTCTTATCTTGTCAACGCGCGGAGGCGCTTTTTGTCCAGGATTTTGACGCCCTTACGCGATGCCTCGACAAGATGCTCCGTGGAGAAATATTTGAGCATTCTGGAGACGACCTCGCGCGCAGAGCCCATATATTTTGCGATCTGCTCGTGCGTGAGCGTGACGGTGTCGTTTCCCGTCTTGGAGGTTTCGTCGAGCAGGAAGATCGCAAGCCGCTTATCCATACTCATAAAGAGGATCTGCTGCATAACCCACATCACGTCCGAGAAGCGGCTGAGCGCGGTTTCAAGGGCGAAGATCTTTGCCTCGGGCATTCGTCTTGCAAGGTCCTCATAGGCGCATCCGCCCACAACGATGCAATCGCTGGTTTCCTCCGAATCGACAAAGACGTCGAAGGTGAGCGATTCCAGCACGCAGGATGCCGAGAGCATACACATTTCTCCCGGGAAGAGGCGGTAGAGGGTGATCTCCTTGCCTTCCTCGGAGAGCATATAGAGGCGCAGACTGCCCGTTTTGATGAGAATGACACCCGTGCAACGGTTGCCGTCGTGGATGTTCATTCCTTTTTTGAATTGTACCTGCTGGGAGCTGTGACAGAAGGTATCTCTGTCGGCTTGGCTCATTTTGTCCCAAAAGGGAAAGTTCTCTGCAAAAAGATCGCAAAGCGCTTGCTTTTCCATCGTATCTCTCCAAAAAACAGTAATATCCGCGCTCCTTTGCGCGTAAAAATCTTCTATAAAAAAATTATAGCACCAATGCCTGAAAATGTCAATCAAGTTTTTTTGAAAAAGCGTTGATTTTTGTGACGAGGTCACAGAAACGGCAAAGAGAATGTGCTATAATAAGGTCACAAAGCAAAAACAATTAACGGAGGATTTAAATATGAAAAATAATACGAAGTTTTATATCTGTGAGCATTGCGGAAATATCGTCACCAAGATCCACGACGCGGGAGTTCCCGTTGTTTGCTGCGGACAGAAGATGAAGGAGCTCGTGCCCGGCGTGGTTGAGGCGAGTGTGGAAAAGCATTTGCCCGTTGTCACGGTCGAGGGTGATTTGGTACGTGTCAACGTCGGTTCGGTGGCACACCCGATGGCAGAGGAGCATAGCATCCTGTGGGTCTATCTTGAGACCGATCGCGGCGGTCAGCGCAAGGAGCTGACGGTTGGCGCGGCACCCGAGGTGGTTTTCGCCGTCAAGGATGAGCGTCCCGTTGCCGTTTACGCTTACTGCAATCTGCACGGACTCTGGAAGACGGAGCTTTGATCGATCCGAATCATCTTTAAATAAACGGAGGATAAGACTATGATGAACGCAAAGGTACGCGACCTGCTCAATCAGCAGATCAATAAGGAATTCTATTCTGCATATCTCTATCTGGATTTTTCCAACTACTTTAAGGCAAAGGGACTTGACGGCTTTGCAAATTGGTATCTCATTCAGGCGCAGGAGGAGCGCGATCACGCAATGCTCTTCTATCAGTATCTCCAGAATGAGAATCAAACAGTCACGCTGGAGGCGATCGCAAAGCCCGATAAGGTGTTCAACGCGCACATTGACGTGCTTCGCGCAGGGCTTGCGCACGAGGAATACGTCACCTCGCTCATCAACGATATCTATTCCGCGGCGTATGACGTCAGAGATTTCCGCACGATGCAGTTCCTTGACTGGTTTGTTAAGGAGCAGGGCGAGGAGGAGACCAACGCCAACGATATGATCACCAAGATGGAGCTGTTCGGCGCAGATCCCAAGAGCCTGTATATGCTCAACCAGGAGCTTGCGGCAAGAGTTTATTCCGCTCCCTCGCTGGTGCTTTGAACCCAAAAGAACGAATCCCTCGGGGCACCTGCTGAACGGCAGGTGCCCCAACGAAATTTGCCCGCGCGAGCCGATGAAATCGCTTTTGGGGGAAAGATTCGCTTCACAAAGGGAAGGGGATGCAAAACGGAGTACGAACAAAATTGCTCGTACTCCGTTTGTTTTTTTATCGCTTACAGGCAACCCAGCTCCTCAAGCTTACGGCGGATCTCCTTCATATCCTCCAGCATATCCTCCTTTTTGCGGGGGTCTCGGAGGAGAGCGGCGGGGTGGAACACTGCCGTCATCAGGCAGTTGCCCTTCTGAACCCACGTGCCGTGCTCTTTGGTGATCTTGTAATCGGGATTGATGAGCTTCATTGCCGCAATTCTGCCGAGACACACGATGAGCTTGGGGCGGATCAGGCGTACCTGCTCGCGCAGGTATCCGATGCAAGCCTCCTCCTCCTCGGGAAGGGGATCGCGGTTCTTGGGCGGGCGGCATTTGAGGATGTTTGCGATGTAGACGTCCTCGCGCTTGATGTCCACCGCGAGGAGAAACTTATCGAGAAGCTGACCTGCACGTCCGACAAAGGGCGTGCCCGAAAGATCCTCCTGCTCGCCCGGTGCCTCTCCCACAAACATCAGGTCGGCATTGGGGTTGCCCACGCCGAACACGCAGTTGGTGCGCGACTTGCAAAGCGAGCATTTTTCACAGGCGGCACATTCCTGTGCCAGTGTTTCCATCGTATATTCCATAAGGGTTCCTTTCAAGCAGCCGCCGCGGCAATCAGTCCTCGGCGATGCCTTTTTTGATGAGTGAATAGGATTTGTCGCGAAGAATCCGTACGAGCTGAGCGGGACTTGTGATCGGCTCGTCGGTCACGATTCCGCCGTTGATTCTCGTAACGGGACCTCCGTGGTAATCGCTTCCGGAGATTTTGATCAACCCGTAGCGATCTGCCCAAAGCTCGGCAAACTCGTTGTTTGCATCTGCCGTTCCGCCGTTGTATGCCTCCATTCCGTCGAGCAGAGCGGGATCGGTGATGGTGATGCCGCTGCGGAATGCGTGTGCCTGCACGATGATTGCGTCGGGCGGGAGGATTGCGCGGAGGCTCTCGAGCGTCATTTTATGGATCTTGGGATTTTCGTAGAGAAAGCTCTCGTCGATGCCGAGGACCAGAAAGTCGCTATGCTCTCCCACGAATTGCAATTCAATGCCGGGGAGGACGTGGAGCCGACCGTTGGCACACTCCTTTGCCTTGCGGTAGCCTGCGAGGTAGTGATCGACCTGTTCCTTCCAGGTCACGCCGGCATAGTCAAGGGAGTAATAGCGAAAATGATCGGTGATAAAGAGCGTGGAAAATCCCGCCTCAACGTATTTTTCTACGACGTAGGATGCCGTGCGGACGGCGCAGGGGCTGACCTCTGCGGTATGGCAGTGCAGTTCTGTTTTGAATGCCATGGTTGGTTACTTTTTTCTCTCGTATGCTGCGGGCATTGTGGAAAGACCTTCCTTTTTCGCAATATCGCCCTCGCAGATGAGGTAGTGCTTTTCACTGCGCAGGATGTCGATGAGCTGATCCATAGAGGTGACCTCCTCATCGGTCATAATACCGCCCGAGATCTGATATTTTCCGCCGTGGAAATCGCTTCCCGACGTACGGATCAGTCCGAATCTCATTGCCCAAAGATTGGCAACGTCGTTGCGGCAATCGTGGGGCGGGTTGGGCGTTGCGTTGAACACCTCCATACCGTCAAGCTGATCGGGATTGACGATATCAAGGGTGTTGCGGAAGGGATGTGCCTGGATGATGAACATCCCGTTCTGAATTGCAAAGGGGCGGAAGCGGTTGAGCTTCATCTTGTGGACCTCGGGATGATTGTAGAGGAATTCCTCGGTCATACCGAGCATCAGATAATCGTTGTTGCTTCCCTCAAAGCGCATTTCGACGCCGAGGAGGACGTTGAGGCGGTCGCCTGCGTATTCCTTTGCACGGCGGTAGCCTGTAAGATAGTGGTCGATCTTTTGCTGCCAGGTTGCGCCTGCGTTGTTGATGACGTAATCGCAGAAGTGATCGGAGATGATGAGGGTGGAGTAGCCTGCCGCGATATAAGCGTCAACCACCTCGTGTGCCGTCAGCTTGGCGCAGGGGCTGACCTCTGCCGTGTGTGCGTGAAGCTCTGTTTTGAATTGCATAGCTTAATTCCTCGCTTTATTTGATCTCAACGATGGACTCGTCCCACATCTCGGGTGCCTTGTAGCCCATCAGGTTGACCGTGGTAGCCGCGACGTTGGAGAGACCGAACGTGCCGTCTGCCTTTACGGTGTAGTGATTCTTTGCGTCGGTGTTGTCATAGAAGATGCAGGGAACGGGATTGAGGGTGTGGCTGGTCTTTGCCTTGTAGTTGCCGTTCTTGTCTGCCTTGGGCATACCCTTCTTGTCGGTCTCGTACATCTCGTCTGCGTTACCGTGGTCTGCGGTGATGATCGCAACGCCGCCGAGTGCATCGACAACGGGGAGGATGCGACCGAGCTGGAGATCAAGTGCCTCCATAGAGCAACGGGTTGCCGCGATCGAGCCGGTATGACCGACCATATCGCCGTTGGGGAAGTTGACACGCAGATACTTGTACTTGCCGGAATTGAGGCATTCGATGAGCTTATCGGTGATCTCCGCGCACTTCATCCAGGGTCTCTGCTCAAAGGGAACGACGTCGGAGGGAACCTCGATATAGGTCTCAAGCTCCTCGTCAAACTTGCCCGACTTGTTTCCGTTCCAGAAATAGGTGACGTGACCGTACTTCTGCGTCTCGGAGATCGCGAGAACGGGGATGCCGGTGTTTGCCATAAACTCGCTCATGGTGTTGGTGATTTCGGGAGGTGCTACAAGGTACTTGGAGGGGATGTGGAGGTCGCCGTCATACTCCAGCATACCTGCATAAACGACCTTGGGAACGCGGATGCGATCGAATTTGTCGAATGCGCCCTCGGGAGCGTCAAAGGTCTTGGAGATCTCGATGGAGCGGTCGCCGCGGAAGTTGAAGAAGATGACGCTGTCGCCGTCCTCAACGGTGCCAACGGGCTTGCCGTTCTCGGCGATGACGAACGCGGGGAGATCCTGGTCGATGACGTGCAATTCGTCGCGGTAGGTCTGTACAGCCTCCGCAGCGCTTGCAAACTGTCTGCCATCGCCCAGCACGTGGGTCTTCCAGCCTGCCTCAACCATTGCCCAGTTTGCCTCGTAACGGTCCATCGTAATGGTCATACGGCCGCCGCCCGATGCGATTTTTGCATCAAAGCCTGCATCGTTCAGCTCTGCAAGGTAAGTCTCGAAGGGATTGATATACTCCAGAGCGGAGGTCTCGCCAACGTCACGGCCGTCGAGAAGGATGTGAACGCGAACGCGTGCGATGCCTTCCTTCTTTGCCTGTGCGAGCATTGCCTTGAGGTGATCGATGTGAGAGTGTACGTTACCGTCGGAGAAGAGTCCGAGGAAGTGGAGGGTGGAGGCGTTTGCCTTGACGTTTGCAATCAGCTCCTGCCAGGTTGCGGATGCAAACATTTTGCCACTTTCGATGGAGTTGGAGACGAGCTTTGCACCCTGCGCAAAGACCTGTCCTGCGCCGAGCGCGTTATGACCGACCTCGCTGTTACCCATATCGTCATCGGAGGGAAGTCCGACTGCGGTTCCGTGTGCCTTGAGCGCGACGGTGGGGTAGTTTGCCATCAGGGCATCGAGGTGGGGGGTATAGGCGGTCTTGACCGCGTTTCCTGCAGTGTCGGGAGCAATGCCGACGCCATCCATTACGATGGTGAGGACGGGACCCTTTACGCCTTCAAAATTTGTGAGCTTTTCAAGTTTCTTCATTGTTTTTCCTCCGAAATTAAGTGAATTCTCTCTTTTCCCACAGGAGAAAAGAGGACAAACTTCTACAAATACTATTATATACAAAAATACGAAAAATGCAAGTCGGTTTGGTGTTTTTTATCTTATTTTTTGCTAAAAAAAAACGGATCCGTCGGCATCCGCTTCTTCAATCTCATTTTTGTTGTAAACACGGTCGCTCTGATACTGCGCGCGTTGCTTTTCTCGCTCACCCCTTGAGATCACTACCTTGTCGGAGGAGTTGGAGAAAGAAAAATTCACCTTTTCGGAATTATTTTTCGTTTTGGGGTTGATTTTTTCTGGAGATTTCGGTATACTAATATTGGAAGTTGTCGCGGATTCATCCGTAACCACCGAAAGTACATCGGCGGGGCGACTTCCTTTTTCTATTGCAAAAGAGTAAAACCAATATCCA
>JAZQWH010000166.1:0-2255 GCA_045632205.1 Eubacteriales bacterium | reverse complement strand
TCGTATCGGTCTACCTCATCAGCCCCAAGGACGAGCGAACCGAGCAAAAGCGCGGCTTCTTCCTTGCCTGCTCCCTTCTTGCGCTTGGAAACGGCGCATACGGCACGCTCTTGGACGCGCAGCAGCGCATCACCACGATCGCGCAAAAGGAGGAGATGGTTGCCATCACCTTCTTCACTGCCACGATCATTTCCGCCGTCGCTCTCCTCATCCGCAAAAAGAAGGACGCCGTCCGCGCGATGAAGCAGACGCCTCGCTCCCTCTTCTATCTTCTCTCCTGCTCGCTCGTCGTTGCGGGTGCGATCCACCTGCTGACCGCGATGATCAGCCGAATGGATCTTGCCCTCCTCTATACCTTTGACAATTCGGGCGTACTCCTGCTCAGCGTGCTCTGCTCATGGGCATTCTTCAAGGAAAAGCTCTCTGTCAAAAACGTCATCGGCTGTATTATGATGTGCGTCGCCCTGACCTGTATGATGGGATGGGAATGGATGATCGGATAACCCAAAAGAAAAGCCCGCGCTTTGATAAAAGCACGGGCTTTTCTTTTTTACGCAAGGACCCCCTCAAAGCCCCCTCGCGTTTCCGTTTTTCTCAAACCATTTCAATCCCTTCGGGGAGTTTGACAGAGGGTGCTTTGCCCGCTTCGACACGGACAAAAATATCTCCGTAGGCGGTGGGGATCTTCGCCTCGATCCAATCAAGTCCCATCAGATTGGGAGAGAGCGAGATCCTTCGGTATCCGTTTTCAACAATGCGAAGACCGAGAAGCTCCTCATAGCTCCAACCGACCACGCCGCTTGACCAACCGTGACAGAGGCTGTGGCGGAGCTTTGTGTAGCAGTATTTTCCAAAATCTCCGTGCAGATCCAATTCGCCCTCAGCAGGCTCCTCATCGATGCGACCGCTGCCCTTGAGCCAATCCATATCGAAATCCTCCCAGAAGGTCGTTGCCCCTCGGGAGAGCATTGCGCCGTAATATTCCTTCGCCAAGGCAAGCGTCCTTTCACTTCCCACGTGGGAAAGTCCCTTGAGCAGGAAATAGGACATAAAGGTGCTAAAGCCCTGTGCGCCTCCCTCCTCAAGACGTGCCAATGCATCCTCCGCCTTGCCGCCACAGATCGATTGAAATGCAAGCGTCTGCTTCATCTGCGTAGGCGCATCGAGATAGCACGCGGTCTTGGCAAGCAGCGAGCGCGCCGCAGCAAGATCAATGCCCTCGGGCGCCGCCGCAAGCACCTTTTGCGCCATATAATAGATCAGAAGCATCGTGCCAACCTCCGCATCGGGCGTGCCGCGCGTCGGCCAATCGAAATAGAAGGGCATATGCGATGCGGGATCCTTTACGCGGTCAAAATCCGCACGTCCGTCTGCATCGATGCAAAGCTCATAATCTCCCAGAATGGAATTGATTCGGTCAAGATTCGCGGAGAGATACGCAAGATCGTTGCTCATCCGATAGTAATCGAGGTGATTGATCACCCACCACGCGGAGTAGCTGGGAATGGTGTTCATCCAGCGATGCTCCAGAGTCGCCTCTCGCAGGTGATCGAGCGAATTGCGGATATGCTCCACGGGCCCGTACAGATTCATCACCGTCAGGATCTCGCTGTTGAGATCGCCCGACCAGACCAAACGGTCACGCTTGATGCCGTCCCAGATGACGCCGTCCTGCAGGTTGAGATAGCAGGTGTAGATCGCGGTATCCAGAATGCGGTTGAACTGCTCGTCACTCGTGCAAAGATAGCCGCGCCTGTCAATGTCCGCCGTTTTGGAGACCGCCACAAGCGAGCGAAGGGAAAGCTCGCCCTCCTCGATCAGCTCCACGCGCACAAAGCGGAAGCCCGTCGAGCCGTACTCCACGTTGGAAAGATTGGAAAGCACAATTTCAAAATCACGCGGAGAGTGATCGTTGGTTGCGCCCTTCTCTCCGATCGAGGAAAGTGCCTCCGAGACCGATTCGCCAAAGGTCAGACGCGCACGGAGATTTTTGGGTGCTTCCTTACCGCGCTTGAGCTTTGCCACAACGATACGCAGACTTCCGTGGATCTCGCGGCCGAAATCAAGCAAAATATAAGGGTTCTCATCGCCATTCTTTTCCAGACGCGTCACGCTCGGCTCCCGCATTGTGGTGACGGGCGAGCGCATCTCAAGCATCACCTCTGCCCCGTCCACGATCCCGCGCGTCTTGACCACGCGCGTGGGAAAGAGATACTCTCTTCGCTCGGTTGAAATCAGGTTCATATCGTCCTCCG
>JAZQWH010000165.1:0-1102 GCA_045632205.1 Eubacteriales bacterium | reverse complement strand
GGGGTCCAGCATCTTCGCCCGGATTTTCTCGTCGTACTCCGGGAACAGACGGTCGATGATTCCCTTGAAGTTCTTTGCGTCGGCGTTCTTCGCATCCGCTTCCAGTCCTTCGGGAACCTCTGCGATGTCTAGCTTCACCACATTGCCGCGGTCATCGACGCGGACACCCGATGCCACTGCGCTCTTCAATTCGTCCACGGTGATTCTGGGGTTCTGCTTGTACAGCTTGTACATATATCCGATGGCGGGAGAACCTGGGTTCTCCTTCGCGAACTTGTTGAGAAAATCGAACACCTCATCTGTCTTTGTCTTTCTTGCCTTCGCCATAGTTCACCTACCTGTTGCCCGTGCGAATCCACTCGCCCTTGATTTTTTCATATGTGCCGTAGTCGTCGCTAAACTTTGTCAGCCGTCCTGCATTGAATGCGATTAAATCCATGTCGTTCTCGCCGCGCTCCTTCAGCCGCTTGATGGCATCGGCTGCCGCCTTCTTTGCGGATTTCTTGCCGCGTGCCTTGTCCTCGACGGTCGGGCGTTTACGGACGGAGGCGATGAAGTCACCGTAGCCTTCCTCTTCGCTTGCCGCCGCGTATTCGGCTAGCTTTTCGGACTTCTTTGCGTCGGTCCATTCACTGTCCTGAATTTGGGCGAAGTCCTCCTTGAAGTTGGCGAGGCTCTTGCCTTCCTTAAATCCTGGAGGCTCGGGGATGTTCGAGCGAGGCAGTCCGAGTTCATCTTCTCCAGCCCAAATTTTGTACACCACCTCGTCCCTTTGGTTCAGGAGTGTCTTGCGCTTCAGCGGGTCGTTGCGCTCTGAGAGTTCCACGTCGATGGCTCCAAGTTCTCCCTTGAGCTTGTCGAGGTCCGCCCTCATTTCCTTTCTTTTTTGCGCGTCAAGGACGGCCTTTTCCCTGCGCTCGGAATCACGGGAAAGACGCTCGGAGTAACGCTGGTTTTGCAGTTGGGCGTATGCCGAGCCGTCGCCGATGCTTGCTCGGTTGGCGGCCCACGCGTTCTCCATGCCGTAACGCTTGGCCTTGAGTTCGGAAAGCTGCGCCTTCAGTTTTGCAATCTTCGCGTTGTTGTCCGCGATTTTCTGCTC
>JAZQWH010000164.1:0-7227 GCA_045632205.1 Eubacteriales bacterium | reverse complement strand
CGGGATTTGTGAAATACCCTTTGGGCGTGAAATTCGCTTTCAGCGAGTGAAATGCCTGCGGGCGTGAGGGGATTTATTTCATTTCACATCGAGCGAAGCCGCAAGAGGCGCGAGATATTTCACAGTGTTCGACAGAACATGATTTCACATTTTGCAAAGCAAAATATTTCACTATACGCATTTGTGTCTGCAAATACAGTGCTTCGTATGCCTAAATTAAAGACTACAACCAAATTTTCCGTCTGTTTGCAAACAAATAGGCTTGTACCAACCAAGGCTCCCTTGTGTAAAGGGAGCTGGCGCAAAGCGACTGAGGGATTGTTTTAGCGTAAATCTAATCTTCTACAATCCCTCCGTCTCGCTCGCGCGAGCCACCTCCCTTTACACAAGGGAGGCTTTTTTACCTCCCGGAAGGTAATTGAATAGGCTTTTGATGTGTTAATGTCAAAAGCGCCTTTGCGTTACTTTGGGCAAAATATTGTTGTCTTTAATTAAGTCAGTAGTTATCAAGAAAAGAGGACAGAGAGTGCCAAAAGCATTCTCTGTCCTTTTTCTGTCGGCAGGCAACGTATTCGATTCAATTTTGAAAGCTGTCCTTAAGAGTACGAAGCCTTCGTTGCGTGCGTTTTTGTGTTTTTACAGCGTTTTGAGGAAATGCTCGATGCGGCGGAGCGCTTCCTTGATATGCTCGGTGGAATAGCAGTAGGAGGCACGGATAAACCCTTCTCCGCCCTGTCCGAACGCAGTTCCCGGAACCACCGCAACGTGCTCGGAATAGAGCAAGCGCTCGCAGAACTCCTCACTGGAAAGCCCCGTGGATGCGATGCAGGGGAAGGCATAGAACGCGCCCTTCGGCTCACGGCAGGTCAAGCCGATCGCGTTGAAGCCCGAAACGATCAGGCGACGGCGCATATCGTACTCCTCCTTCATCATGGCAACCGCCTCGTCACCGTGATCGAGTGCCTCGATCGCCGCGTACTGCGCGGTGGTGGGAGCGCACATAATGGCATACTGATGGATCTTTGTGATCTGGCGCATCAAGGGCTCGGGTCCGCAGGCATATCCCAATCTCCATCCCGTCATCGAAAAGGTCTTGGAAAAGCCGTTGACCACGACCGTGCGCTCGTGCATTCCCTCGATCGCCGCAATGGAAACGTGCGGATGCTCGCCAAAGGTCAATTCTGCGTAGATCTCATCCGAAATGACAAGCACCTCGGTCTCGCGCAGGACCTCGGCAATCGCCTCAAGATCCTCGCGCTGCATAATGCCGCCCGTGGGGTTGCAGGGATAGGGCAGGATGAGCGCCTTGGTGCGCGGCGTGATGAGTGCGCGAAGCTGTGCGGGCGTGACCTTGAAATCGTCCTCCGCGCGCGTCTCGAGGATCACGGGAACCGCTCCCGCCAGGCGCGTCATCGGCTCGTAGCAAACGTAGCTCGGCTGCGGAATGATGATCTCATCCCCCGGATTGGAAATGGCACGGATGCAGGCATCGATCGCCTCGGAGCCGCCCACCGTGACCAGCACCTCTCCCTTGGGATCGTAGGTCAGATCATATTTTCTCTTGACGTAATTTGCAATGCTGACACGGAGCTTTTCGAGGCCCCAATTGGAGGTATAGCGCGTTTTTCCCTGCTCAAGCGAGAAAATACCCGCCTTGCGGATCTCCCACGGGGTGGGAAAATCGGGCTCTCCGACGCCGAGCGAGATGACGTCCTTCATCGTGTCCGCAATATCGAAAAATTTTCGGATTCCCGACGGCTTGATATCGAGAACCGTTGAGGAAAGAAGCTTTTCGTAGTTCATCACAGCCAATAGCTTCCTCTCTCGTCCCCTTCCTCGCCCAAAAGCTCAACGTCCAGCTCCTTGTAGCGTCTCAGAACGAAGTGCGTAGCGGTCGAGGTAACGGAATCGATGGTGGAAAGCTCCTTCGCAACGAATTTCGCAACCTCCTGGAAGGTCTTGCCCTTGACGACGACGGAAAGATCGTATACGCCCGACATCAGATACACGCTCTCCACCTCGGGATAGCGCATCACCTTTGCCGCGACGTCCTCAAAGCCGAGCCCCGCCTTGGGCGTGACCTTCAGCTCGATGATCGCGGAAACGTATGCGTTGTCGAGACGGTCCCAGTCAATGACCGCCTTGTAGCCGCGGATGAGCCCCGCATCCTCCATTGCGGCGATTTCTGCCTTGACCTCCTCCTCGGAAAGTCCGAGCATTACGGCGAGATCGGAGATCTCAACGCGCGAATTCTTGGAAAGCTGCTTGAGTAATTTTACGTTCATAATTCCCTCTCCCTTATTCCTCGATGATCTCCATGGAATCGATCACAACGGGAGACTTGGGCACGTCGTCAAACCAGCCCATACGTCCCGTGGGAACGCCCGCGATCTTATCCACTACCTCAATTCCCTCAACGACCTTGCCAAAGCCCGCATACTGACGGTCGAGGTAAGGTGCGTTCTGATGCATAATGAAGAACTGCGAGGATGCGGAGTTGGGATTGGAGGTGCGTGCCATGGAAAGCACACCGCGATCGTGCTTGAGATCGTTCTGCGCAAAGCCGTTTGCCGCAAATTCTCCGTTGATCGCCGCCGCGTCCTTCTCGCCAAAGCTCTCGTCATAGCCACCGCCCTGGATCATAAATCCGCTGATGACGCGGTGGAAGATCATTCCGCTGTAAAAGCCGCTCTTGACCAGCGAGAGGAAGTTTTCTACCGTCTTGGGTGCTTTATCGGGATACAGCTCGGCGATCATTTCGCCAAACTCTCTGACTACGATTTTAATTTTCGGGTTGTTCATTGTTCCATTCTCCTTTTTGAATACGAAATAATTTATTGTGCCGTCGGCTCGGGATATCCGATCTGAAACAGCTCTTGGATGCGCTCGGTCTTGCCCGCAAGATGGAGGTAGCCGAACAGGGTCTCCATTCCCGTTGCGGTGCGGTATTCGCTCACCGTTGCGCTTTTGGGGACGTTGGTGTGTCCGATGTTGCGTCCGCGTCGGAAGTAAGCCGCCTCGGTCTCGTCAAGCACGGGCAGGATCCGCTTCATCGCCTCCGCCTGCGCCGTCGCGCGCACGAATCGGAGCGCCTCGGCGTTGAGGTTACGCGACGTGGAAAAGCCTTGCTCCACCAGATGTCGGCGCACGCAAAGCTCCAGCACGCAATCTCCGAGGTATGCCAGCGCGGGAGCACTGATCTCTCTGAGCTCCATCACGCCTCCTCCGCGCGCTCGGTCACGGGCTCCTCCGCATCCTCACGCGTCTTTGATTGCTTTTCCGCCTGCTTTTCCGCTTGCTTTTCCGCTCGTCTCTCCTCCTTGAGACGGGATGCCGCCTCCTTGCGCTCGCGTTTTTCGATCTCGCGCTTCTCGTAATCGTAGAGGTAATGCTCCTCCAGCAGTGCCTGAACGATATTTTTGAGGTAAGAGGACATTGCGGAAAGCCCGAGGATCATCGTCAGAAAATCGCTCTCGCGCTCGACCTGGAGATCCTCCCTTTCCAAAAAGCCGCTCACCGCATCCCACGCCTGCTCGCGCCCGTGCTCCTTGATGGTGAGGAAACGGCTGTAAACGTCCTCCAGCATCTCGCTGTCATATTCGCTCATCTGGTACGTATTCTGCAGGATACGCTTGATCTCGCTGATGGAAAGCGTATTCTTGAGCGAATAGACGAGCAGCATTTGCAGGATGTGATCCTTGGAATATTTTTTTCCCTTGATCGGCTCGATGAGTCCGTCCTTGGAATAGTTGTTGATCATCGTTTTGGTCAGCTCGCGGTCGTAAAAGCGCGGAGAGCCCTCGCGTCTTTTCTCGGCGGCGATGCTGGTGATCTGGTCGAGATACAGATCGATGGACGGGATCTCGTCGGGATGCAGATCGGCGTCTCCCACCGCATCGCGCACAAGCTCCTCCATTTTCTTCAGATCCATAGCCTTGTGATCCTCCCTTCGGACAAAAAGCATTCTATCGGGTATTTCATACCATTATAACCGATTTTCAATAAAAAATCAAGTGCCGACACCCGATTTTGCATTCTTTTTTGCAAAAAATAAGGCACGCCAACCCCTTTGCGGGGAATTGGCGTGCTTTTCCTTTATTCCGCTCCGTTGAGCGCGGCGCCGATAACGGTACCGAACTGCGAATTTTCGGGCAGGATAAAATTGACGTGAAAGCTATCCGAAAGGCTCTCGAACACCCCGCGAATGGGCGCGATGGTGGTCAGATTTCCGATCAGGACGATGTTTTGCAGCGAGTAGTTACGTGCCGCGAAGATCGCAAGCATCGCGATCGTCTCTCCGATCATATTCGCAAGACCGAGCGCGAGATCCGAATTGGTCGCCATATCCGAAAGCTTACCGAAATTCGATGCCGTGAGATTTTCATTGATGCCGTGATAGGTATGCGTTTGCGAAATATCCTTGATGCGCAGATCCACGCGGTCAAGGTCACCCTCCTCGCAAAGCTGCTCGATATGCTCGACCGTATCCACGCCGATGAGCTTACGCGAAAGTCCGACCAGCGTACCGCCGCCCATACCCGTACCGCCGAGATATTCGATCTCGTATTTTTCTCCAACCTTTTTCGCGTGCACGAGTGCCGTACCCGTTCCCATACTCACCACGATCGCCTCGTCAAGCCCCGAAAGGTAGAGTCCGCCGATTCCGCTGCTTGTAAATTCGGGCACGGGGGTGCATTTGAGGTTGTAAATGCTCCGATTGATCACCGACGAGCCTGCGCCCGTCATCAGGATCTTATCAATATCCGAAAGCTCCAGACCGTTCTGCGCGGTGAATTTTCCGAATGCACCGTAAATGGAGGTCAAGGGATCGGTCGCGCGCACGAACTGCGGCTCGATGAGCGTCATCGCGCCCCCCTCCGATTTACGGAAGCCCACGATCTTGGTCGTCGTACCGCCCACGTCAATTCCGATTACCGTACGATCCATAGTTTCACCTTCCTTCAAAGTTTCTTTAAATTCATTATAACACCGTCTTGCAAAAAATGCAAGTATGTGGTATAATATTTTCATATTTTTCAAAAAACGGCAAAGGAGGCACGGGAATGGCATTTGATGCAGGAATGCTTTCGTGCGTATTGGCAGAGATCCGCAAAAAATCTCTCGGCGCACGCGTGGAAAAGGTCTTTCAGCCCGAGCGGGACGAGATCGTTTTACAGATGCGAAGCATTGAGGGCGGAAAGCGGCTTGTGATCAACGCAGGCTCCGGCACCCCTCGCATTGCGTTTACAACCGAGCAAAAGGAAAACCCCGCAACGCCACCGATGCTCTGTATGCTCCTGCGCAAGCATCTGCAGGGCGCGAAGCTTTCCGACGTCCGTCAGGAGGGCTTTGAGCGTGTGGCAACGCTGGAATTTGAAACGCGCGACGAGATGGGCTTCCCCTGCCGCCGTTACCTCATTGCCGAGATCATGGGCAAATACAGCAACCTCATTTTTGCCAACGAGCAGAAAAAGATCGTTGCCGCGCTCCACACCGTGGATTTTTCCACCTCGTCCCGTCGTCAGGTCCTCCCCGGTATGACCTACGAGCTGCCGCCTAAGCAGGATAAGCAGGATCCTACCACGGTCACCGAGGCTGAATTTTCGTCGCTCCTCTCCGAGGCATCCCCCGACAGAGCGTGCGACAAGTGGATCACCGCCACCTTCCTCGGCATCAGTGCAACCGTCGCACGTGAGATCGCCTACCGTGCAGGGGGGCGGATCGATCTGACTGTGGGAGAATGTGACGGCGAGCGGCTCACGCGAGAATTTTTCCGCGTAATGGAAATGATCCGCTCCGCGCACTACACGCCCACGATGGTCTCGCGTGACGGCAAGCCCACCGAGTATGCCTTCTGTGAGCTTTTGCAATACGGGAAGGATCTGGAAGCGCGTCATTTTGAGAGTGCGGGAGAGATGCTCGACACCTTTTTCCACACGCGCGACCGCGAAAATCACATCCGTCAGCGCGCCTCCGACATTCTGCGGATCCTGACGAACACCGATGCGCGTCTGCAAAAGAAGCTGGAGCTGCAGCGCGGCGAGCTGGCTCTCTGCGAGATGGGTGAGGAATACAAAAAAAGCGCGGATCTCATCACCGCCAATCTCTATCTTCTCTCGAGAGGGATGGAAAAGGCTGTCCTCACCGACTATGAGGACTACCGCGAGGACGGAAGTTTCGGCACACGCGAGATCCTCCTCAATCCCCGTCTCTCCCCCTCCGCAAACGCGCAGGTCTACTACAAAAAATATAACAAATCCAAAACCGCGAAGGTCGAATTGTCGAAGCAGATCGCGCGCGGCGAGGAGGAATTGCGCTACGTTGACAGCGTTTTCGTCTCTCTGACGAATGCCGAGACCGCCGCCGACCTCTCCGAGATCCGCGACGAGCTTTACCGATCGGGCTACGCCTCCCGTATGAAGCACTACACCGCCTCCAAAAAATCGGTTGCTCCAACCGTTGCAAAATTCCAAACGAGCGGCGGCTACACCGTCCTTTGCGGCAAAAACAACCTGCAAAACGAGTATATCACCCACAAGCTGGCAAGCAAGACCGACTATTGGTTCCACGTCAAGAATATGCCCGGCTCCCACGCCGTGATGCTCTGCGGAGGCGAAGAGCCCTCCGAGCGCGATTTTACCGAAGCCGCCGAGATCGCCGCGTGCTTCTCCAAGGGTGCGGACGGTCAGAACGTGGAGGTCGATTACACGCTCGTCAAAAACGTCAAAAAGCCCGCAGGCACAAAGCCAGGCTTCGTCATCTATCATACCAATTGGTCCTGTATCGTCACTCCCAACGCCGAAAAGGTTGCCAAAATGAGGCTGAAGGGATAAGATTATATGAGTGATAAGGGATAGGGGATAGGGGGGAGCGGGTGCTTTTCTTAGGGAGAAAGGCACCCTCACCCCCTCGCCCCCTCACCCGAAAAGACCTTCTTTTTGAGGAATATCAAGGGGATGCCGTCCGTTAAATTGTTCAAGCTCCTCAGCCGCTTTTTCTTTGATGCCGCAGGCGCAAAGAAGTAGCTTTCAAAAAGAAACGCCGTGGTGGGATTTTCGCGCTCTGCGGAGCGCGAGGAGGGCTTCGCGCCCTCCACCTCGCGAGCTTTTGAAAAAGCTCGACCAAAACCTTTACACAGGGGTGGAGATCGTTGATCTCGTTTAAAAACGGAAGGTCTCGCCATTCGGCGAGACCTTCTTTTTAAAATTCTGTAATGAATCCGTCGTA
>JAZQWH010000163.1:0-9084 GCA_045632205.1 Eubacteriales bacterium | reverse complement strand
GCTCTGCGTCGGAGTTATGCTCCTCAACAAGAACGAAGGCGGAGAGGTCAAGGACGGTGATATCATCCCCGGCTACACCTTCGCAGATCCCACCGCAAAGTGGGCGGATGACGGATGCACCTATACCGCAACCGAGGACGTTTACGTAATGATCACCGTCAAGAGCTCTATGCACGCATCGGTTCGTAAGTTCTACACCGATGATCCCAAGCTCGACGAGGTCGAGGTCATTCTCCTCGATTCCGAGGATGAGATCCTCGCCGGCACCTACTGGGAGGCAGAGCTGAACGACGGCATTACAAAGATCGAGGCAAACCGCAAAAAGGCAACGCAGGGACTCTCTGAGTTCTTTTATATGGCAGACACGCACTGGCCCGACAGCGCACAGTTCTCCCCTGCACTCGTCAACTACATTGCAGAGAAGGTCGATTCTCACTTTGTCGTATTCGCAGGTGACGTTATCCGTCGCTACAACCCCATCAAGCAGAATGCGATCGACCTTGAAATCAACGGCTTCTTCGGCGCACTTGAAAACTACACCGAAGCGGGCGAGCAGCTCAAGATCTTCTCCACGCTCGGCAACCACGACCGCAACGGCTCGAGCAACCAGCCCGACAAGAACGGCCGCCTTACCGAGCAGGAAGCATATGACCTCTATATCAAGCGTCTCGAGAAGTTCGGCGGTGTCACCGTTCCCGGAGATCCCAACCGCAGCTACTATGACGATACCGCAAACAAGGTTCGTTACGTACAGTTCTACTTCGCAGGAAGCCAGCACGGTATGATCGAGGACGGCTTTGTCGACGCCGGACTGAGCTGGGCAGAGGGCGTGATCCGCGAGCTTGACTCCGATTGGACCGTTGTGCTCATCACTCACGGTGTCCTCTGCGGAGGCGAGGGAACCGCAAACGAGTTCACGGAAAAGGACGATCAGGTCATCAAGCGTATTCTCAAGCTCCAGGGCGAAGCCGATGCTGAGATCGCGATCTGGATGACCGGTCACATTCACGAGGACCGCAACATTCTCCTCTCCGACGCCGCAGGCAACAAGCTCCGCCTTGTTTCGCTCAACGCAGATGCATACGGCAACTCCAACTCTCCCACCAGCTACAAGATGTCTCCCGGAACCGTCACCGAGCAGAGCTTCAGCTTCCTGCAGGTTGACACCGCAAACCAGATGATCTATCTCACTCGCTTCGGCGCAGGCGGAGATCTGGAATACGGCTACGGTGCAAACATCAACCACACCACCTCCACCGACGTGGACGAAAAGAAGGTTTACGAGAGCGTTAAGGTTCGCGTTCAAAACGGTACTACCGAGGACGGCAAGACCTACGTAGACGTCAACACGGGTACGTCTCTCACCGTTACCGCGCTTGATATTACCGGTCACATCTTCTCGCATTGGGTAGACAAGGATGGCAACATCGTAGCAACCACCAAGACCGCTTCGATCCTGGTTACCGAGGCAAATACCTTCCGTCCCGTTTACACGGCAGAGGCAGGCTACACGGCAGTTGCAAACGATTGGTTTGAGGGATCCTACAATGGCTCTATGACCGCTTGGGCAGGCGAAGGACATACGACGCCGAAGTCCACGCGTCTTACCTCTCAGATTTTCACCCTCAAGGCAGGACAGACCATCACCTTCACCTATCCCAAGAACGTAACGATGACCAACGGCTCCGAAAGTCCCGTTATGATGGCTTACACCATCCTCACTCCCGTTGAGGGCAGCAACACCGGTGACGTCTTTACGGATTACACAACCTCCGGCAGTGCAACCTGGAAAAAGACCTACACCAACGATACGGGCAGTGACGTTTTGATCGTATTTATGCTCAAGCCCAACGACGGAAACGGAGGCTTGAACCTCTCCAATCCCGTACTTCAGGAAGTTACCTATACCATTCAGTAATTTCAAACCAAACCTCGCCCCTCTCACACGAGAGGGGCGATTCTTATTTAATTAATTGAAGAAAATGCGCGTAAGGACTCGACAAAACGCTCTTTTTATGGTATACTTACTTAATAAACAAAACAAAAAAGGAAATATGCAACTATGAGAATTGAAAAACTGATTCCCGCTTGCAAGGATAATCTCTGGGGCGGCGTCAAGCTCAAGGAGCGTTACGGCAAAAAGACCGATGCAGCCCCCTGCGCCGAGACCTGGGAGCTTTCCTACCACCCCGACGGCCCAACCACACTCACGGACGGAACGCCTCTCTCCGAGGCACTTTCGGCATCGGAGCTTGGAACGAACCTCGAGGGGCTTGATCGCTTCCCGATGCTTGTCAAATTCATTGATGCCGCACAGGACCTTTCCATTCAGGTCCACCCCTCCGATGCCTACGCCAAAAAGCACGAAAACAGCCTCGGCAAAACCGAGATGTGGTACGTCGTGGAGGCAGATGAGGGTGCGGGGCTTTATCTCGGCTTTCGCGAGGCGGTCACGCAGGAGGAATATGAGAGCGCGATCCGTGAGAAGCGCCTGACCGATCTGCTCAATTTCTACCCCGTCAAGGCGGGAGACGTCTATTTTATTCCCGCAGGCACCATCCACGCCATTGCCGCAGGATGCCTGATCTGCGAGATCCAGCAAAACAGCAATCTCACCTACCGTGTTTTCGATTACGGCAGAGTAGACAAGAACGGACGCGAGCGCGAGCTTCATATCGAGCAGGCGTGCAAGGTCACCAATCTCGCCCCCTACGCCCCCAATCGGATCAACGCGATCACCGATGAAGGCGAGCTGCTTGCCGCAAGCAAGTATTTCACCGTCACCCGTATGGAGATCCATACCCCCACCGCTTTGCGTTGCGACAAGGCAAGCTTCCGTGCGCTGACCTGCGTACGCGGCAAAGGCACGCTCAACGGAACGGAGCTTTTGCAGGGAGACACCTATTTCCTCTCCGCTTGCGATGAGAAATATGAGCTGAGCGGCGATATGACCGTCATTCTCTCCTCTCTCCGTCGCTATTACGTCGGCATCGACCTCGGCGGCACCTTTATCAAGGGCGGAATCGTGGACGATCTTGGAAGATTGCTCGTCTCCGACAAGATCCCCACCGAGCGCGAGGGCGGCGATCTCGCGGTCGCTAAAAATATCGCGCGTCTGACAAATTCTCTCCTTGCATCGATGAATCTCACCGCAGAGGACGCAATCGGCATCGGAATCGGTGTCCCGGGTATGATCGATAGCGGAGCAGGCGAGGTCGTCTACTCCAACAACCTCGGCTGGAAGAACTTTAAGATCAGCAAAACGGTCGAGGAATTGACCTCTCTGCCCGTCAGAATTGCAAACGACGCAAACGTCGCCGCTCTCGGAGAAGCAAAATTCGGATGCGGCAAGAACTACTCGACCACCGCAATGCTTACACTCGGAACGGGTGTCGGCGGAGGAATCGTCATCGACGGAAAGCTCTTTGAGGGCAACCGCTCGGCGGGCGCGGAGCTTGGACACGCGGTCATCTGTATGGGTGGCGAGCCCTGCACCTGCGGACGTCGCGGCTGCCTTGAGGCATACGCCTCCGCAACGGCACTCATCCGCGATACCAAGCGCGCAATGGAAGCGGATCCCAACAGCAAAATGTGGGAGATCGGCTCGCTCGATGCAGTCGACGGTGCAACCGCATTCCGCTACTCCGACGTTGACGAGACCGCGCACACGGTTGTGGACCGATACATCTCCTATCTCGCTTGCGGAATCGCAAATCTCGCAAACGAGCTGCGTCCCGAGGCAGTTCTGCTTGGAGGCGGAGTCTGCGCGGAGGGCGAGCGCCTGACCCGTCCCCTGGGGGAAAAGGTCAACCTTGAGATCTTTGCCGGCACGGACGGCCCCGCTGTTCCCGTACTGACCGCAGAGCTTGGAAACCGCGCAGGCATTCTCGGTGCCGCCGCATTATTTATGAATTCGTAAGGAGGAAGTAATCTATGAGCTTCTCAGTCAATCATCCCATTCTGTTCATCATTGCGGGAACGATCATTCTCGCCGTGCTGGCACAATCCTTCTTTTTCCTCTTCCGTGCCATCCGCCGCGCAAAGGAGCTTGGAATCGCGCAATCCGTATGGAAAAAGACCATTACGTCTGCCGCGATCTTCACGATTGCTCCTGCGGTATCCATCCTCGTCGGCGTCATCATTCTCTCCAAGCAGCTCGGAATCGCGCTTCCCTGGCTCCGTCTGTCTGTCGTCGGCTCGCTCAGCTATGAGACACTCGCATCGCAAACCACGATCGATCAGCTCAACGTTCCCACCGGACAGGCACTCAACGATCCCACCGCATACGTCACCGTTCTCTGGGTTATGACCGTTGGAATCGCGATCGGTCTGTTCCTTGTTCCGCTCTGCACCAAGCGCATCCAGAAGGGTATCCACAAGATGGAGAAAAAGGATGCGCGCTGGGGCGAGATCTTTAACAACGCAATGTTCCTCGGTATGATCTCCGCTTTCCTCGGTTACGTTTTCTGTGACGTTACGAGCGTATTCTCGGGAGAGACCGCAGGCTTGATCCCCGTTTGCGTAATGGCGGTTTCCGCCGCACTGATGGTGATCTGCGGACTGACCGCAAAAAAGGCAAAGATCCGTTGGCTCACCGATTACGCGCTTCCCATCAGCCTCGTCGGCGGTATGGCATCGGCAATTCCGCTCACGGGTTGGCTCGGTTAAGAAAGGAGACGGACAACTATGAAAAAAGCAAACAAACAACCTATGACCTACCTCGACGGCACACACTATTGGGGACGCATTTGGGGACTCACGCTCTTTACGCTCATTCTCCTCTTCCCCATCGCAGTCTGCCTCATCTTCAACGTCCTTCCGCAATGGAGCGCACTGTTTAAGGGCTTGCTCGCCATCCTTCCTATGTATTGGGCAGTCGGCATTGTGGAAATGTTCACCTACGTCCCGATGCTTGGCGCGGGCGGTGCGTACCTTTCCTTTGTAACGGGTAACATCTCCAATCTCAAGCTTCCCTGCGCACTCGACGCAATGGAGCGCGCAAACGTCAAGCCCAGCCAGGAGGAGGGAGAGATCATCTCCACCATCGCCATCGCGGTATCGAGCATCGTCACCACGCTGATCATCATCCTCGGCGTCATCCTGATCGTTCCGCTCACTCCTCTGCTGGAGGCTCCCGTCCTCACGCCCGCATTCGATATGATCCTGCCCGCGCTCTTTGGCGGTCTTGCAGTTGCATTCATCTCCAAGAACGCAAAGCTTTCCATCGCGCCCATCATTCTTATGCTCACGCTCTTCATCTTCGTTCCCGCACTCAACGAGGGCACCGTTGGCATTATGGTTCCCGTTGGCGTCGTCTTTACCATCGCGGTCGCTCGTATTCTTTACAAGCGCGGAAAGATCTGATCGGAGGCTTGAGATATGATCGCACCTTACTGTATTCTCGCAATCCTTGCGATTTTGTTTCTCCTTGTTGCCGTCATTCTCATCCGCACGATCCGCTTCAAGCCGCAGGCACAGCCCCGCATTCTTGAAGAGGAGGAGGATTTTGACCGTGACGGTGCCGTCACCCGTCTGCAAACGCTCGTTCGCTACAAGACGGTCTCCTATCGAGATTCCTCCTTGGAGGATGACGCGGAATTCGAGGGAATGATCAACGCCCTCCCCACTCTCTATCCCAACGTTTACAAGACCTGCACCTTGACCAGACTCGACGGCCGTGCCCTGCTCTACCGTTGGGCAGGCAAGCACGCGGACGAGCCTACCGTGCTGATGGCACACTACGATGTGGTTCCCGTCAACGAGGATGCCTGGGAAAAGCCTCCCTTTGATGCCATTCTTGAGGACGGCGTGCTTTGGGGACGCGGAACGATGGATACCAAGGACACCTTCAACGGTGTCCTCTTCGCCGCAGAAACCCTGATCGCACGCGGATTTACCCCCGAAAACGATATTTACTTCGCTTTCTCGGGCGGTGAGGAGGTCAACGGCGAGGGCGCGCCCAACATCGTTTCCTATTTCAAGCAGCACGGCATTACCCCCGCGCTTGTCGTTGACGAGGGCGGTGCCGTTGTAGAGAACGTATTCCCCGGTGTTTCCGCTCCCTGCGGTATGATCGGAATTGCGGAAAAGGGTATGATGGACGTCTCCTATAAAACCCGCTCTGCGGGCGGCCACGCCTCCGCACCCAAGCCGCACACCCCCGTCGGTGTGCTTTCCAGGGCTTGCACCCGCATCGAGTCTCATCCCTTCCCCTCGCATCTCTGCGCACCCGTTGCAAAAATGTTCGATACACTCGGCAGACATTCCAATTTTGTCTACCGTATGATCTTTGCAAATCTTTGGTGCTTCTCCCCTCTGCTCGATCTCATCTGCAAAAAGAGCGGTGGCGAGCTGAATGCACTGATGCGCACAACGGTAGCATTCACGCAAATGAGCGGCAGCTCCGCCTCCAACGTCATTCCTCCCGAGGCGGAAATGATCTCCAATATCCGTCTCAACCCGATGGATACGATGGATTCCGCCAAGGCATATCTTGAAAAGACCGTCAACGACAAAAGCGTATCGGTCGAGATCATCTACGGTATGGATCCCAGCCCGATCTCCGAAACGGATTGTCCCGCGTGGGATAAGGTTGCAACAGCCGTTGCTTCGACCTGGAAGGGCTGTCTCGTCTCCCCCTACCTGATGATGCAATGCTCCGATTCGCGTCACTACGGCGAGATCTCCAACCACGTCTACCGTTTTTCCGCGATGGATCTGACAAGCGCCGAGCGCGCAACCATTCACGGTAACAACGAGCGCATCCGCATTCAAACCGTCCTCTCCGCTTGCGAATTCTATATTCGCTTGATGAAGCTTTGCTGATGAAAAGAGGGAGGCGCTTTGGGCAAGAGGCGTCACCTTCAAAAAAAGCAGCACATACCCGTTTGGTATGTGCTGCTTTTTTCGTTAATATTTCTCTATCAGGGAATAATTTCCGCTACGCAATACGTCGGTCAGATCTCTCGGCGTCTTGATGACGCATTCCGTCTCAATTCCGCCCACGGCAAAGCGTTTTTGCTTGATTCCGTGGTAATCCGAGCCGGAGGTAATTGCTTTGCCGTAATGCTCTGCATAGGTTTTTGCAAGCTGATTGCGGAAGCGGCTGTTGCCTCCGTTAAAGCCCTCCAATCCAAAGAGCGGTGAGGGATCCCTGACCAGCATATCGTTACGGAAGGGGTGTGCCTGCACCACGCACGCGTGCTTTGGAAGCGCATTGATCAAAAGCTCCACGCTTCCAAGCTTGGAAAGATCGGGAGATTCATAGAAAAACTGCTCGTCCAATCCGTAGATCAGATAATCGTTTTTTCCGTCCTGAAAGCGCACCTCCGCACCCGGAAGCACGGTAAATCCGAGCCTTTCTCCCTCCTCGCGCGCGCAATAATATCCCTTGAGCCAACGCTCAATATACTGTCTGCGATCCATTCCGCGAAGCTCTTCCCCAAACCACTCGTCAAAGATGGAGAAGTAGTGATCGGTGATTACCATCCCCGCATAGCCCGCCTCGTGGTAACGGCGTACAAGCTCTGCGGCAGGCAGTTGCGCCGCGCGGTCGCATTCCGCCGTATGGATATGTAATTCGTAACGGTTCATCCAAAGTCCTCCTGCTCGGCAAGATAGTCAAAATAGCGGAGCCAATCCTCGCGGCTGAAGTAGTGCATGCCGCGACGGATGTGGTATCCGATCATACCTCGATGGAAGCACGCTCCTGCCGTTGGCAGTGTTCCGTTTTGCACAAAGCCAACCTCCCCGCGTGCTTCATAGTATTCGCTCGCCGCCACGCAGGAAAGGAACTCGTTTTTGGGGCTTGCCCAAAGATCCTCCTCCGCACTTGCGACGTACACACGATGCGGATAATTTGCCGCGATCAGATAGTGCTGATCAAAGGGCAACGCCGCCTCATTGTTGGCATATTTCTTATAATTTTCACAGAACCAATAGGGGAACACTCTGCAAATGCCCTCGATCGTCTCGCCTTCCTTCTCACGCGAAACAGCTGCACCGCTGCATCCTGAATCGTTGGAAAACGCGCACCAAAAGCGCTCGTCCAGCGCACCCGCAAGCAAGGCGGTCTTTCCCAGGCGCGAATGTCCCGCCACGCAGATGCGATCGTGTCTGATCTCGGGGAGCGTCAGTGCGTATTCAAGCACGCGGATCGCCGCCCACGCCCAAAGACCGATCTTTCCGCACGCATCAGGGGCGCGCTTACCGTCCGGATAAAGCAAGCCTGCAAGACCGTTTGTAAAATCTCCGTCATCGGAGGAAACGTCCTGATAACAGAAGGAAAGAACGGCGTAGCCGTTGTCCACGATCTCCTCGGTAGGCTGATAGCGGTCGGGCACGTCGGGGCGGAAATTGATCTGCACGAACGCGGGCACGGGCTGCTCGACGCGCGTGGGGCAGGTATAGGACACAGGGAAGGAAAACTCCCCAAACGAGCCCTTGCAGGTAAACGTGAGGGAGTGCAGGATCGCTTTTCCCGCGCAGAATTTGGTATCTTCCTTTTTGGAGAGTGTCACCTCCACCGAATCGGGAGCAGGCGGCAGATAGCCGTATTCCTCGCGCAAAAGCAGATCCACAATCTCTGCTTTATTCATATTTTTCGGGTCGGGCAAGGATGCGAGCAACGCTTCGCAGCCGACAATCAGCTTCGTTTTCATCGAGATGCACCTCCGCGGAAAGTGAAAAATTCCTCTGTTTTTATTCTATCATCAAACTCTTCATTTGTCAATTCAAAAAGAAAAAATTGACGATGGGCAAGCCTGTTTTTCTCTCCCTTTTGAAAAAAGATGCGGGGAAGGCTTTTTCAAAGCCTTCCCCGCGGGTTTACGGATTCAATTCCAAATCACTCAATCCCAACCGTCGGTAACGGTGGGAACCCAAAGATCCTGGTCCAGATCGAGCTCGGTAGTCGGCTCGGTGGTGGGAACGTCGGGGATGGGAGTGGTGATGATATCGGTGGTTCCGCCAATGCCTCCGCCTGTGGTGCCACCGGGTGTGGTGGTTGCGGGCTTGGAAGCGGTTACAATATCCTCCGCGTCAAGCGTGATCACAACCAGCTCGGGATTTCTATAAGCTTTTTTC
>JAZQWH010000162.1:0-13534 GCA_045632205.1 Eubacteriales bacterium | reverse complement strand
TGGCAACGCGCTGCTTCTGTCCGCCCGAAAGTCGGTGCGGCTCGTGGTGCGCGTATTCGGTCATCCCGACCGTTGCGATCGCCTGATCCACACGCTCACGAAGCTCGGGCATCGGTACGCCGAGGTTTTCGGGGCCAAACGCAACGTCCTCCTCCACGATGGTGGCTACAAGCTGGTTATCGGGATTCTGGAAGACCATTCCCACCTTGCGGCGGAGCGAGAGAACCTCCTCGTCTGTCAGCTCGTGATCGGTCAGATCAAAGCCGTCGATGACAAGCCTGCCGCCCGTAGGCTCCAAAATGAGATTTAAGAGCTTTGCAAAGGTGGATTTGCCCGATCCGTTATGTCCGAGCACCGCGACGTATTCGCCCTCACGAATATCCACCGAAACGCCCTTGAGCGCAGGGCTTTCAAATTTTCCGTCCTCGTCCTTATAGGCAAAGGACAGATTTTCTGCATGAATAAAAATATCTGACAACGGTTTTGCCGTCCTTTCGTTATTTTTCACTGTACCATCTTGAGCTTGCGCCGCAAGGCAGGAACGCGCCTGTTTGCGTAACGCGAAGTCCCAGCTCGCCCGATTCGATCTCGCCGCCAAAGCGACGTCTGACGTTCAATTCGAGCAGATAGCTCATCGTCATGGGAGAAAGCCCCGTTGTATAGGAATTGACCAGGAAAAAGAGAGGATCATCCGAGAGAAGCTTGGAGGTCAGGGAGATCAGACCGTCGATCGAATCCTCAAGCTTCCATACCTCTCCGTTCGGTCCTCTTCCGTAAGAGGGCGGATCCATAATAATACCGTCGTATTTGTTTCCGCGACGGATCTCACGCTCAACGAATTTCTTGCAATCGTCCACGATGTAGCGGATCGGCGCATCGGCAAGCCCCGACAGTGCGGCATTCTCCTTTGCCTGCGCGACCATTCCCTTTGCCGCATCCACGTGTACGACCGATGCACCTGCAGATGCCGCCGCGACCGTTGCGCCTCCCGTATAAGCAAAGAGGTTAAGCACCTTGATCGGACGGTTCGCACGAGCGATCAGCCCCGAAAACCAATCCCAATTCGCAGCCTGCTCGGGAAAAAGCCCCGTGTGCTTGAAGCCCATAGGACGCAGAACGAAGCCGAGCGAAGAGTAACGGATGTTCCACGATTCGGGAAGCTTATTTTTCACCCAGCCTCCGCCGCCTGCATTGGAGCGACGGTAGATCGCATCTGCGCGCTTCCACGCGGGATGATCCGCAACGCCCTTCCAGATGATCTGCGGGTCGGGGCGAATGAGAATATATTTTCCCCAGCGCTCGAGTCTCTCTCCGTCCGAGGTATCAAGCAATTCATAGTCCTTCCAATTTTCAGAAAACCACATATCCTTCTCCGTTTCTCAGTGATTGTAATACGATGCAAGTGCCGAGGCACCGCTGTGTGCGTGACAGATGGCAATGGCAAGCGCATCCGCCGTATCGTCGGGCTTTGGCGGCTTTGGAAGCCCCAAGAGTCTTGTGACCATCGAAATGACCTGCCGCTTCTCCGCTCTTCCGTACCCCACCACCGCTTGCTTGACCTGCAAAGGGGTGTATTCGGAAACAGGAATGCCTGCCAGTTCCGCAGAGAGCAGAATAATTCCTCTCGCCTCCGCCACACGGATACCCGTTGTGATGTTGGTGTTGAAGAAAAGCTCCTCCACTGCCAGCGCGTCGGGCTGATACGTTTCGATCAGCTCACGCATTCCCTCGAAAATGAGCTTGAGCCGCTCCTCCGTGCGCGTATGCGCGGGCGTCTGGGTCGAGCCGTACGCAATCGTACGGAAGCGTGTATTCTGATAATCGATCACACCCCATCCCACGATTGCGAGACCCGGGTCGATACCGAGTATTCTCATTTGCAAGCACCCAAAGCCTTTCCGTTGCGTCACGGCACAACAATTCAGCATATATTATACCACTATAATTAGAAGAAGTCAAATGGTATTTCCTCTTTTTTTCGAAAATATAAAAAATTCGTCATAAAAAAGTAAAAATTCGGTTTACAGAATTAAATTTTTATGCTATAATAATATGTCGAAGTATGTTTTACGGGAGGTACGCCATGCAGATCATACCCTTGCGTGCGGGAGACCGCTTAAGGCTCAAAAAGCCACACCCCTGCGGAGGCTCGGTTTTCTCGGTCCTGCGTGTGGGCTCCGAGGTGCGCGTACGATGTGAAACCTGTAACAGAGATATGGCAGTGGATCGGATCAAGCTGGAAAAAGCGATCCGACAGATCATAAAGGCAGAGGACGAATGACCTCTCAAAGAAAGGACGACGATATGCAATTCCAACCTCTCGCATTCCTGCGAAAGAAAAAGCCCGTGACCGAGGCGATCCTGCTCGATCAGCTGGCAAAGCGCAAAAAAAGAAGAGCCTTCCGCAAGACGTACGGATATCTTGCGCTTTGTATGCTCCTCCCCGCGCTCATTATGTATCTAATCTATTTCTCTCGCGGAATCCATCCGTTCGGAGACGGTGCGGTGCTGGTGCTTGATCTCACAGGACAGTACGTCTGGTTCTTCGAGGCACTCCGAAATGCCGTATGGGGAGACGCAAGCATGCTCTATACCTTTGCACGCGCGCTTGGCGGCGAGTTTATGGGAATTTACGCATACTATATCGCAAGCCCGCTCTCCTATATCGTTTGCCTCTTCCCCGCAGACAGAATGCTGGAAGCACTCCTCACGCTCTTTTTGCTCAAGGTTGCCATCTGCGGCGGCACGTTCGGCTACTATATGCACCGCACGCTCAAGGAAAAAAAGCCGCTCGCGGTCATCACGCTCTCTATTTTCTACGCGCTTTCCGCCTATGCCGTGGTGCAGCAGCACAACACGATGTGGATCGATGCGCTGATGTGGCTGCCGCTTATCACACTCGGAATCGAGCAGCTCATCAAGCACGGAAAATACAAGATGTACGTTATTTTCCTTGCTCTTACGGTGTGGAGCAACTTCTACATTGGCTATATGGTCTGCATTTATTGCGCCATCTACTTTTTCCTCTACTACGTTGTCCATTCCGAAAACTACAAGCAGAATCCGCTCCGTGAGCGCTTCCATTTTGCAAAATCGCTCGTGCGCATCGCGCTCTATTCCATTCTCGCGCTCGGCATTGCCGCAGTGGTGCTTCTCGGTGCATATTACTCACTCAATTTCGGAAAAACGACCTTCTCGGTCACAAAGTGGGAATTTCTGACGAATTTTGATCTTCTCGATCTCTTCTACAAGTTCCTGCCCGGCTCCTATGATACCGTTCGTCCCGAGGGACTTCCCTTCGTTTACTGCGGACTCCTCACCCTGCTTCTGATCCCCACGTATTTCCTCTCCAAAAAATACACGGTACGCGAGAAGATCGTATCCGGCGTATTCGTAATCATCTTTGTCATCATCGCAACGCTCAACATCACAGACCTTGTGATGCACGGCTTCCAGGCGCCCAACTGGCTCAACTACCGTTACAGCTTTATGCTCTGCTTCTATCTCTGCGTGCTTGCCTGCAAGGCACTCGCGGATTTCGAGCGCGCATCGCTCCGAACAATGATGAGCACGGGACTCATCATCGGTCTTCTTTGCGTGATCCTGCAAAAATACTCCGACGATCAGTACGTCAATCCGGGTGACTATACGACCATCTGGTTTACACTTCTTCTCATTTTCGTCTATCTTTCGGTTCTCGCGATCCTTCGCACAACCGCAAAAAAGCGCCTTGCCGCGGCTGTTCTTGTTGCCGTTGTCTCGGTGGAAGCCCTGCTCTCGGGTATGATCCATCTCAGTGAGCTGGATGCCGACGTCGGATACTCCCGATACAGCTACTACAACAACTTCCTTGACAAAATGCGTCCGATCACCGAATCGGTGAGAATGAGCGATACCTCCTTCTACCGTATGGAGAAAACGCTCTTCAGAAGCACCAACGACAATATGGCGCTTGAGATGAGAGGTCTCTCCGGATCGACCTCCACCCTTAACAAGGAAACCATTCAGTTCCTCAACAAAATGGGATATTCCTCCAAGTCGCACTGGTCCAAGTACCTCGGAGGAACGCCCGTCAACGATTCCCTGCTCGGCATCAAATATATCATCTCCGACAAGGATATTTATAACAACTACTACAACGTTTACAAGACCGACGAGCAGCACGGTCTGACCGCTTATCAAAACCCCTACGCGCTCTCGATCGCCTACGGTGTTGCCGATGCACTTCTCAACTTTGAAATGGGCTACACCAATGAAAAGAAGGAATCCAAGCCTTCTTCAAGCAACGGTGAGGTTTATGAGGTTGAAGAGGTTGGAACGATCGTGGATACGCTCAAGAGCTACCTCAACAAGCTCCTCGGAATTGACGAGACCGTGACAGGATCGGATTATATCGATCATTACAACAGTCCGTTTGAGCGTATGAACGCGATCATCACCGCAATGCTTGGCGCAGAGGAAACGCAAAAGGTCTTTGTCAAGGTTCCGTTTGAAGAAGATAACGTAAGCACTACCAACCTCAAGATCTCGGGCGCAAGCGATGAAAAAGCACTCTACTATCGCTATGACAAGGAGCTTTCCGAGGTTGACGCAACCCTCTCCTTCACCGTGACCACAACCGCAGACGGCGAGCTCTATTTCTATCTTCCCTCCGACTATCCCCGCGAGGTCGATCTTGCGGTCTACGTGCATAATTCGGGGGATACCAACGCAAAAACCATCGGCAATTTCTACGGAAACGAGAGTGTAAGGATCGTCTCTCTCGGCAACTTCAAAAAAGGAACCACGATATCTGTCGATCTGACGCTCAAAAAGGACGTGCTTTTCGTCATCAAGGAAAAAAAATACAAGACCGTGATCTTTAAGGAAAACGGCGAGGAATACGAACGCGAGACCGCATATTACGCACCTGCGGATCCCTTCTACTTTATCGATTATACCGTATTTGAAAATGCGATCAACACCCTCAAAAAGGATCAGCTCATCGTAAACGATCACACGGAGGACGAGCTTCACGGCACGTTCACCGCATCGCGTGAGCATGAGACCGTACTGACGACGCTTGCCTACGATAAGGGCTGGCGCGTCTACGTTGACGGTGTGGAGGTGGAAACGGTCAAGGCGCTCGGCTCGCTCGTCGCCTTCTCCATTGACGGTGCGGCGGGACAAACGCATACCGTAGATCTCGTTTACAGACCGAGGACCCACGTTATAGGTCTTTCCGTCACGCTCATATCGGGCGGGATCTTCCTCCTTCTGATCATTCTTGAGCACCATATCAAGCGCATTCCCGTCCTCAAGCATCTCGTTACAACCGTGCCGAAAAGCGAAAAAAGCAAGAAAAACGCGGCACTTTCCGCAAAAAGCGAGACTACAGACTCATCAAACGAATCCACCTGACACGATTGGAGATTACACGATGTTCTACTATATCAGCGGCACACTCGCGCACCTGGAGGCAGGATGCGCGGTGATCGATGCGGGCGGTATCGGCTACCGCCTCACGGTCAGTCAGACCACCCACGACGCAATGCCCCCCAACCGCTCCGTCAAGGAGCCTCCCACGGTTCGGCTCTATACTCATCTTGCCGTACGCGAGGATGACATCGAGCTGTTCGGATTTGCAACGCTTTCCGAGCTTTCCACCTTTAAGCTCCTCATCTCGGTCTCGGGAATCGGGCCGAAGGCGGCAATGTCCATTCTCTCCTACCTCACCCCCGAAAAATTCGCACTCGCTGTTTGCACCGATGACAAAAAAACCATTGCAAAAGCAAACGGAATCGGTCCCAAAACCGCCGCCCGTATCATCCTTGAGCTGAAAGACAAGCTGATGAAGGAGAACGCAGGCACAGATTTTTCCGCCCTCCCCGATGCAGACGTCCCTGCAGCAGGCGGCAAAAAGAGTGCCGCCGCAGAAGCGATCGACGCGTTGTTGGTGCTGGGTTATACCCGCGCAGAGGCAACGAACGCGCTCAAGGATCTCCCCGCAGAGCTATCCTTGGAGGAACTGATCCGCGCCGCACTCAAAAAGCTTATGAAATACTCCGGTTGACACCGTAAGAAAGGAAACACGGTCACAGCATGGACAATCAGGAATTTGATTTTGAAAACAGAATCCTCTCGACGGGCTATACCGCAGAGGACTCCGACGTGGACGTCTCCCTCCGCCCCAAGCGCCTGGAGGACTACATCGGTCAGGACAAGGCAAAGGAAAACCTCAAAATTTACATTGAAGCGGCAAAGCAGCGCGGCGAATCGCTCGACCACGTGCTTCTTTACGGCCCTCCGGGGCTTGGAAAAACCACGCTTTCCAACATCATTGCAACCGAGCTTGGCGTCAACATCCGTATTACGTCGGGACCCGCAATCGAAAAACAGGGCGACCTTGCCGCAATTCTGACCAATCTTGCTGAGGGCGACGTACTTTTTATCGATGAGATCCACCGTCTCTCGCGCTCGGTTGAGGAAATCCTCTACCCCGCGATGGAGGATTTTGCTATTGACATCATCATCGGAAAAGGTCCTGCCGCACGCAGTATCCGCATCGATCTTCCCCGTTTTACGCTCATCGGCGCAACCACACGCGCGGGTCAATTGACCACCCCCTTGCGCGACCGCTTCGGTGTTCTGCTCAAGCTTGAGCTTTACACCCCCGAGGAGCTTGCAACAATTGTCCGCAGAAACGCAGGGATTCTCGAAATGGAGATCACAGACGACGGCGCGATGGAAATTGCAAGCCGCTCGCGTGGAACGCCCCGAATCGCCAACCGTCTGCTCAAGCGCGTACGCGATTTTGCGCAGGTTATGGGCGACGGAACGATCAATTCCGAAATCGCAAATTATGCGCTCAACAAGCTTGAGATCGACCGTCTGGGTCTCGACAACATCGACCGCCGTATGCTGGAAAGCATCATCAAGTTCTACAACGGAGGTCCCGTCGGTCTTGAAACCCTCGCGGCTACCATCGGCGAGGAAGCAGTCACGCTTGAGGATATGTATGAGCCGTATCTGATGCAGATCGGCTTTCTCAACCGTACTCCGCGAGGCAGATGCGTTACACGGCTTGCCTACGAGCATCTCGGTCTTCCCTATCACGCTCCCAAGCCCTCTCCCGCAGATCAGATCAATCTTTTTGACACATAAAAAGCCGCCCGACTCGGTGGCAAAAAAAAGAACCGCCAACCCTTTGGCGGTTCTTTTTCTGTTGCAGACAATTCTATCAGATCGATTCCGAATAATTCTTTCTGCGCTCTGCCTCCTTAGCTTCGAGGAGGTTCAGAAGCAAAACGACGAGAAGATATCCCACGATCAGCGCCACAAGCTCGGAGACGTAGGCGGAGATCATCCAAAGAAGATCTGCGGTATCCGTGGGAATTCCATAGAAAATATCGTAGCGGATACGGGATGCAATATGGATCAATGCGCTGACCGCAGATGCCAAAAACGCACTGCACGCCATCGGATTTTTCCATTGAAGAAGCGACGGGATCGGCAGACAGTCCCTTCCGTTGATAAGCTTCCATCCGATCAAAAATACAATTGCCATCTGTGCCGCGTCAAGTCCGACGTACATCAGTACGTCGAGCAGATCGTTGAGCACGAAATCCTCAAATCCGTTGACAAGGCAGGAGGAAAGCAGGCTTGCAAGATACAAAAATGCGGAGGCACCGAGATAGACTCCCAGCACGCTTTTGCAGTTTTTTGCGGTAAAACGCGACAAAAAGTAGAGTACAAATGCAAAAGAGACCCAATAAAAGGCATATCCGACAGCCGTCACAACACCATCCCAAAGGATCAGAAAAACGGTCTCCGAGACAAGTATATTGCTGTATGCCCAGATTTGGATGGGTGTGCAGACCGCGGCGTAGAAGAGCGCGATTGCAAACGCCGTGATTGCATAGACAAGCGTTAGTCGCTTTTTGCGGCAGGCTTCAAACAAGGAAAGCTCCATAAAATCCTCCGTGTCGAAATCGTTTCTTTTATTGTATCATATTTAAAGCCCGATTTCCTCACTTTTTTGTAAATATTTTTCTTTTTTTTGCATATTCATATAGCAATTGAAGAAAACAGAAAGGAAATTCCGCTCATGAATGATACCTATCCGCGTGTGATCGGTTATCACACACCGATCGACTATAAAAAACTGATTGAATTTTGCGATCTGTTCGCCTCGCGCTATCCCTTTCTCTCCTTTACGTATCTCGGGGAGAGCATTCTCGGCCGTGCCATTCCCATTCTTTCCGTCGGACACGGTGCGCGTGAGCTTCTCTACGTCGGCGGCTCCGACGGAACCGATTGCGTCACCCCCGCCATCCTCTTGCGGTTTCTCAATGAGCTGTGCGAGCTTTACCGAAACGGACAAAGCCTTTACAGGCTCCCTATTTCCACGCTCTGCGAGCAATATACCGTAAACGTCATCCCAATGCTCAATCCCGACGGCACGGAATACCGCCTTCACGGCATTGATCCCGAAAATCCCCTGCGTGAACGGCTGATCCGAGAAAACGGAGGTGAGGATTTTTCAAAATGGCGAGGAAACGCGCGTGGAGCAATGCTCGACGGAATGGGGAACGGAATTACCGATGGCATTGAGCCGGAGCTTGGGAATCTGTGTAATTTGGTGCAATTTCGCGGCACTTTCCGCATAATTCTCTCTTTTTCCGTGCAAGGCGAGGAGCTTTTGGTGCCTTGTAAGGGACAGCTGCACGGAAGGACTGCTGACCTCGCACGCCGCATTTCAGCACTTTCGGGCTACCGCCAGATCCTCTCCTCTTCGGAGCAGGATTTCTGCTCGTGGTGCAACCAAGCTTTGGGAATTCCTGCCTTTACGCTCAAATGCGGACGTGGAAAGCCCCCCATTCCCATCATCAATTACTTCCCTATCTACGCCTCCCTGCGCGAGATGCTTTTCACGATCGGCAAAGCGGTCTGAGGCTTCTCTTCCAAATAATGGGCACGGGCAAAATCTGAATAAAAAGCAAGGGCTCTCGGCAATACTTTTTCCAGAAAAAGATTGTGGGAGCCTTCTTAAAATATGTATAATAAAGTCGAAATTTGCGGTGTGAACACGTCGCAGCTCAAAATTTTGACCGACGAGGAAAAGACAGCCCTGCTCAAAAAAACCAAGGAAGGAGATGAAAATGCACGTCGCGAGCTGATCTACGGCAATCTGCGTCTCGTTTTGTCCATCATTCAGCGCTTTACGGGACGAAAAGAAAATCCCGATGACCTCTTTCAGGTAGGATGCATCGGTCTTGTCAAGGCAGTGGACAACTTTAACGTAGAGCTTGACGTAAAATTTTCCACCTATGCCGTTCCGATGATCATCGGTGAGATCCGACGTTATCTGCGCGACAACAACGCCATCCGCATCAGTCGCTCGGTACGCGAGCTTGCCTACCGTGCATTGCAGGCGAGAGAGGAATTGGTGGCTCTCAAGGAGAGCGAGCCGACCGTTGAGGAGATCGCGGCACGCCTCGGAGAGAAAAAAGAGAGCGTTTTGCACGCAATGGAGGCGATCATTGAGCCGATTTCACTCTACGAGCCCGTTTTTAACGACAACGGAGACACGCTTTACGTGATGGACCAGCTTGCGGACACATCGGGCGGAGACGAGGAATGGCTTGAAAACATCGTTCTGCGCGAGGCAATGAAATCACTCAACGAACGCGAGCGAAGGATCATCAATCTGCGCTTTTATCAAAACAAAACGCAAATGGAGATCGCCTCGGAGATCGGCATTTCGCAGGCGCAGGTCTCAAGACTTGAGAAGGGCGCGTTGGAAAAAATGCGAAAGCAGCTTTAATTTTTTCCCTCTCAATTGACAAGCCTCCCGTTTTATGGTAAACTAAAGCCAAGAAAAACAAGGAGGCTTCCGTATGGTTACCCGTTTTTTCGATCCTGAGGAGCTTGCGCTTCGAATCGATCTCAATTTTTCACGTCTTATGGACGATCCCTACTATCAGATTGGTCAGATTTTTTCTCCCGACGGCTACGAGTGGTACGGGGACAAGGAAGGTCGGGCATTGCTTGCATTCGTTTCGCATTACAAGATCAGCAAAAACAAAATTCCTTGCATGGATCAAATGATGCAGGAGATGAAAAGCCACCTCAACCGGCATCTTTTTTTCGGTCCGCTCGCAGGTGAGATCATTCACGAGCAGCAGCTTTCGGGACATTCCTGGCTCTTGCGCGGGCTCTGCGAGTATTACGAGCAGTTCAAGGACGATTTTTCGCTCGATCTCATCCGTCACGTCTGCCGCCACCTCTACCTCCCAACCAAAGGAAGGTACCGCACCTATCCGATCGACAGACCTGCAAAAAAAGAGGGCGGCGTCAGTGGAAAATCCGTTGCGATCCTGAACAATTGGAAGCTCTCAAGTGATATCGGTTGCGCTTTTATGAGCATTGACGGGCTATCCCACGCCTTTGCGGTGACAAACGACTCGGAGATCAAGGAGCTGGTAGACGAAATGATCCTTGTCTATCGCGGCATCGACAAATATGCGTTAAGAGCGCAAACGCACTGCACACTGACCGCAGCGCGTGGAATGATGCGAATGTACCGTCTGACAAACGAACGCTCCTACCTGGACGCCGCAAAGGAGATTTACGTCCTCTACACCGCAGGGAAAGGTATGACCTACACCTATCAGAACGTCAATTGGTGGGGACGCAACGACACCTGGACCGAGCCGTGCGCGATCGTTGACTCGTTGATGCTTGCCTGCGACCTTTATCTGACGGAAGGAAAGGAAGAATACCGAAGAACCGCCGCAAGGATCTACCACAACGGTCTTGCCACGGCGCAGCGCGCAAACGGCGGTGCGGGAACCGATACCGTTGTTACAAGCGAGGAAGGAGGCACTTCCCTTCTGCAATCCA
Source organism: Eubacteriales bacterium (assembly GCA_045632205.1). Classification (GTDB taxonomy): domain Bacteria; phylum Bacillota; class Clostridia; order Oscillospirales; family CAG-272; genus UMGS1865. The sequence continues at coordinate 2,650 of JAZQWH010000162.1, read as the reverse complement.
AAAAATACGAAGCATATTTCTGCTGCACAATGCGATTATCCGAGGGGCTTTGGTATATCCAAGAGCATCAGGATCTCTTGTTTGCCGAAACGACGGGTGCTGTCACGCACCTGGAAAACGGCACCTATGCCGACGGAGACCTGCTCTATGCGGAAATTCTTGACGGAGATCCCTACATCTCTGCTCCCATCACCGTTGATGGGATCAAGCTGCATCCGATTTTGAAATACTATCGGATCCACAAAGAGGATATGGAAAAGATCTCACAAAAAATTATATTTTGAATAAAAAAAGCCTATCCATGCAGATCTGCAAGGATAGGCTTTCATCTTTATTTTTATTTTCTGCGGAGACGTCCGATGACGCGCCCCTTACACTGAATCTCGGAAAAATCCTTGAAAAGAATCGGGCCGTATTCGGGATTGAGAGACAGCAATCGATCGCCGCCGTAGACCTTGAAATAGCCACAGCCGTCCAGGACAAAGATGCCAAGCTCCCCTTCCTCGATGCTCTCCTCGCGCTTGACGAGCAGATAATCGCCGTTGAAATATTTCGGCTCCATACTGTTTCCGCTGATACGCAGAACAAAATCTGCCTCTGCGGTTTTTTCGTTGTTGGGAATGCTGATAGTTTCAGGCTCCACATCGTCCAGATAAACGCCAACGCCTGCCGAAACGGGAAGATCGTAAAGCTCGATCTGACGCTTGCCCGTAAACGCGGGCTGACTCTCCGCATAACGGTGCTTGGCGGAGATCGGACGAAGAATGCGGGCACGGTCGGTCACAGGCTCCGCAACCGTCTCGTCGGCATTCTCTGTGCCAACGCGCTCCGCTTCCTTGGAAACGATCAGATCCACAAGCTCCTTGCCGTGACGATCAAGTCCCCGATAATTCTCAATGAGACGGATCTCGCCTTGCGTGAGCGTATAATTATTGGTGTTCTCCGGCATACCGCTGACGATGTATTCAAGCGAGCAATCCAGCACGCGGCAAATGGCAATTACGTTCGCAAGCTTTGGCGAATCGCTCATTCCCGCAAGGATCTTGCTCAGCGTTCCCAACGGGATTCCCGTCTGCTCGGAGAGCTGCTCGTTGGTGATCTTCTTCTGCGCCTTGAGCGCCTTGATTCGATCGATGTAGGTTTCCATATTCAACCTCCCTTTTCCGTTTACGGCATTATTATAGCACACTTTTTCCGATTTGTAAATAGTTTTTTTGAAAATATTTTCTTTTTTTGGAAAAAACCTATTGACAAATCATTTTTTATCTGCTATAATCAAGGCACAGAAATTCCATTTTTGGTATTTTGGAGGTTGTTATGAATAAAGTTTTTGCAAACGAACAGTATATTATTTCCAATAAAAGAATTATCGAAGCATATTTTACAGAAGCAGAGATTGCCCCCAACGCATTGAGAAAGGTGCTTGATCGCATCTGCGCACTCCTTGTTTCTATCCTTTCCGTACTGACCTCGGCAAGAGCAGTTGCACTTTTCAAGACCGCCGCCGTCGTTGGATGTCTGATCGGATTTGTCGGATTGATCGGCGCAATGGAGCGAGGCGCGCTCTCTCTTCTCGGCGGACTTCTCCTCTCCGTTCCCGTGATCGGAATTGAATATCTGACTTTGAAAAGCTACTGCAAAAAAAGCCGCCGTTAATTGAATCGAATCATTTCCGCAAGCGCATCGCCCACTCTTTGGACGGTGCGCTTTGCTTCCTCTAAGGTGTTCGCGCCCGTTCCGATCTCCAACAAAAGCGAATACGGAGCGAGCTCCTGATTGAAGGAAGAGCGGCGCAGATACACGGGACGCGCGATCCCCTCGCAGGATCGATTGAGCTTTTGACGGAGAATCATCGCCAACGCAAAATTCCCCTCCCAATTGCACGCCGTTCCGTTGGCGTCACTTCCCACAACCGCCATCACCTGAGCGCTCTGCTCATCACCGCGCGCCGCACTTCTGACGTATGCGCCCTCCAAGGTCAGAACGGCATCGCGATGCAGATCGATGACAAGCTGAATGCTCGGATATTGCTTCAGATATCCCTTCACACTCTCCGCAGAGCGCTCGTACGCCCCCTGCACGCTTCCGCCATCTGCCGTATGATCAACGGTACAGTGCAAGGTTGGAATCCCCTTCCCGTTCAGAAGATCAGCAAGCTCACGCCCAAGGGCAAGCATATTTTGCTCGCGGTCCTTCGAATACGTCAGTTCGGAGACGTCCCCCGAAAAGGCCTCCTCGCGCGACGGCAGATAGGATTCCGAGGTGTGTGTCTGCACAATGAGAACGAGCGGTTTGTCCGAATTTTTATCAAAAGCAAGGCTTGGGGGTGCATTCAAAAGAGCCTCCACGTCAGGCTGATACGGTGTTTCGTTCAAAAAGTAGGTTGCCCCAAGCTCTGCGTGAGAGAGGTCGCGACTTACGATCTGAACGACATTCTCGGAGACGGGCGGCAAAGCGCTCGGAGGTGCATCCTCCTGTATAGGAGGTGCAGGCGCTTGCTCCGTGGAGGGGGGCGGCGTGTCATTATCGCGGTCAAAAAATCCTGCGATCTTCTCAAAAAACGCTGCTCCGCTTTCGGTCGTGCGCCAAATGCTGCTTGCCGCAAATGCAGCGGTCAATACAGCCGCAGAGATGAGAAAAGCGGCTAAAA
>JAZQWH010000161.1:0-1371 GCA_045632205.1 Eubacteriales bacterium | reverse complement strand
TGCAGAGCGCAACAAGGCTGAAATCTGCGAGGAGACCCTTGCAGACGAGCTTCTTATCGGTGCAGCTCTCACCCACTCCAAGGAGTGGAATATCAACGGAGAGAACGTAACCATCTCGGTTGAAAAGGTATAATTAAAAAGGCGAAAGCCCTGTGCATCAACTTGTGATGCACAGGGCTTTTTTATTGCTCTCCGGATTTTGGAGAGCTTTATTTTTTTGCAAAAATTGCGGCAAATTACCCGATAATGTACACTTTAGTTTTCGTTTTGTGGCTGTTTGTGATGCGTTCTATAAGCGCGCCCACATCCCGAAGCAGGTTTGCTTCGGCGGCTAAAAATTCACAGAGCGTTTTGGGCGCAACCCTTTTAATCAGTCCGCGCTCCTATGCAAAATACACCTTTTGCGCCGTGCCGCCAAGCATGAGGTCTATCTCCTCGTCGCTGAATCTATCGCGGTCTCGCACGTCATCAACAAGCTCACGATAGCTTCTCTTCATGAAAATTCCGGGGCAATCCGTGCCCCACATTATGCGCTCAGCACCGAGCATATCCATTGCCGCTCTCAAAAAATCGCGCTGCTCGGGTAGATGCAGATTACAATTTGCAATATCATAGTATACATTCTCGCCGCAAAGCCTTTTCAGGTGCTCGAGGCGCTCGGGATTTTTGCCGTCCTGCCTCGGGAAGAGGGTGTGTGCAATTACGAGCTTCAGATTTCCGTGGCGCTCTATAATCCGACAAATGGCATCCGGCTGAAAGCTCTCGGTAGTTATCATTCCCGTGTCAAGGGTGACGGTCACACCGCGCCTCTCCGCCTCGGTGAGTATCGGTCTTAATTCATCTCCGTCAATGCGGAAGCCGGGGTGATATCCGCAAAGACCGAAGGTGCGGCTAAGCTCAAGCTTAAGGATCTTAAATCCAAGTCCGTCAACGATATTTTCAAATATCCTCTCCGCGGATGCCGCAAAGGGGTCGAGAGTGCCCGCACCGACAAAGCGGTCCGGATATTTCCTCACCGCCTCTGCCGTGTAGGAATTCTGGAAGCCGTAATTCGAGCCCTGCAGAAGCACAGCGCGGTCTATGCCGCCCTCATCCATAAGCGATACGAGCATATCATAGGAAAAGCCGGTATCACCATGCTCGGGGCGCAAAAATGCCTCGCGGTCACCGGTTGCCCATTCAACCATACCGCCGCCGATAGCGCGTGCCTCGCCCTTGGGGCCGAACCCCGTCAGTCTTTCATACACGTGTGCATGTGCATCGATTATCATAACTACACCTCACCGTTTTGTGCGCGGCTTCAGCGCGCATCTATATCGTCAAGTCGATTTTACCACAGAGGCACGGCTTTGTCAACCAAGCCGTTAAGAC
>JAZQWH010000160.1:0-4319 GCA_045632205.1 Eubacteriales bacterium | reverse complement strand
TGAGGGGACTCCTCTGCACGCAAGCTTTACCTTCAGTGCCAACGGGAGCGCAACGCCCATCGTTTGCAATCTCTATCTTCTCTCACGCGGCAATTGTACACCAACGGTGAGCGTGGCATCAAGTCTCTCGCTCAACGTTTCTACCTACAAGGGGATGGATGCGTACGGTACGCTGACGGCATACGATCCCGACGGGGATGCGCTTTGCTATGAGATCGTTTCCTATCCCGAGCACGGTTCGCTTCGGCTTACCGACCGCGCGCTCGGCTCCTACGTCTACAAGCCCGAGGAGGGATACGTTGGCTCGGATCGCTTCGTTTACGTGGCGAGAGACCGATACGGCAGCTACAGCGCCTGCGCGACGGTCTCGCTCAGTGTCGATCTTTCGGGGACCTCCGTGACCTACGAGGATATGCAGGGAATGCGCGAATACAACGCCGCGATCGCCCTGACAGAGGCGGGTATTATGAGCGGAACGCAGACGGGTGGGCTTTATTATTTTCATCCCGACGAAGGCGTGACACGCGCGGAATTTCTGGTTATGGCGATGAATGCGGTGGGGATCCGCGACGTTCCTGCGGCATCCGTTACGTTGTTTGCGGATGATGCGTCGATTCCCGAGAGTATGAAGGGCTACGTTGCGGCGGCATACGAGCTGGGCTATATTCAAGGAGAGGAGCGCGAGGGCGGACTTTGCTTTGCTCCCAACGAGTCGCTCACCCGTGCGCACGCGGCGGTAATGCTGGAGCGCATTGTCGGGTTGGAGTCACTTGCGGTTGCACCGACCTTTGCGGATGCGGCAGAGATCCCTACGTGGGCGACAGAGGCGATCTATTCACTCTCTGCCGCAGGGATCCTCTGCGCCGCCGATGGCTATGCTTCGCCAACCTCCATGCTCACGCGCGCGCAGGCGGCACATCTGCTCGCAAATACAATGGCATACGTAGCGGAATAAGCGATCATTGGACGGGAGTGCTTCTCTCCCGTCCGTTTTTGATGGAAAATGCTACAATTTTGAAATTTTTTCGAATTGCTCTTGCAAAACGGGAAATAATCTGTTATAATAGAATAGCAAATGTCGGACTGTGAAACGAGGCCATACCAGCCGGGGCAGTAGCGGTGCCTTGTACCTGAAATCCGCTATAGCAGGGGTGGACTCCTCCTTTGAGGAAGGATCTCTTACGAAAGAAGCGCAGTTTTTGTGTTGAGGAATGGGTCTTGCGCAATTGGAAGCTGTGAACCATGTCAGGTGGGGAACCAAGCAGCATTAAGCAGTCCCTTCAATGTGCCGCGAGGGCGCCTGTTCTGAGCAAAGATTGTGATGTTCGCGTGGGTTTGAATTTCGAACTTGAGGTGTTTGGTCTTGTTTTGCAGTCCGGCTTTGTGATATGAGAATTTTGCCGACGGAGCCAAAAGCGTGTCGGCATTTCGTGTTTTTTGAGAAGGAGGGAGTTTTATGCATCAGGCACTCTACCGCAAGTGGAGACCGCAGACCTTTGATGACGTATGCGGTCAGGAGCACGTAACGTCCATTCTGCGCTATGAGGCGGAGAACCGCGCGTTCAGCCATGCATATCTGTTCTGCGGCTCTCGCGGAACGGGTAAAACAACCTGTGCCAAGATCCTTGCCAAGGTGGTCAACTGTCACGCTCCCGTCAACGGAAGCCCCTGCGGCAGATGCGAGGCGTGCCTTTCCATCGATAACGGATCGGCGACCGACGTTCTGGAAATGGACGCGGCGTCCAACAACGGCGTTGATAACATCCGTGACATCCGTGATGAGGTCGTTTATTCGCCCTCCTCACTGAAGTACCGCGTCTACATCATCGACGAGGTGCATATGCTGTCGGTCAGCGCATTCAATGCACTTCTCAAAACGCTTGAGGAGCCGCCCGAGCACGTTGTGTTCATTCTGGCTACCACAGAGCTTCATAAATTGCCTGCGACCATTATTTCGCGCTGTCAGAGATTTGATTTTCGCAGAATTTCCACCGATGTGCTGATGGAGCGCTTGCTCTATATTGCCGGCGAGGAGGGGATCTCTCTTGAACGTGATGCCGCGAGAATGCTTGCAAAGCTTGCGCAGGGCGGTATGCGTGACGCGATCAGCTTGCTGGAGCTTTGCGCGGGAGCGCACCGCAACGTTACGGCAGAGACCGTCGAGGAGGCGGTCGGGCTTACGGGCAGAGACGCAATGCAAAAGACGGTCAATGCGATCCTTTCCCGTGATTATGACGCCCTTTTTGCGCAGATCGCGGAGGTCGTTCGATCCTCCAAGGATATTGCTGTATTCTGGCAGGATCTCATTTCCTTCTACCGCGATATGTTAGTTGTCAAGACCACCGCAAGTGCGGCATCCTATCTGGATCTTACCGACAGTGAGACAGAGCAGATGGGTGAGGCGGTCAAGCGCTTTTCCAAGGAAAAGCTGCTCTATCATTGCAGATTGCTCGAGGATGCACTTTTCGCGATGCAGAAGGCGAATGCGGTCAAGCGTATGGTCGCAGAGCTGACACTTGTGAGAATGTGCGACGAGGCATTGGATGATTCGAGCGAGGCGATCCTGTCGCGCTTGGCACAGATCGAGGATCGCTTGTCAACGGGAATCGTCGCAGCGCCCGCAGTGCAGCCGTCGGAGCCCGCTAAGGAGGTCAAGGCGGCAGAGAAGCCCGTAGAGGCACCGAAACCCATCAAGGCACCGATCGCACCGTCCGTTCAATCCGATGCAAGCCGACGCGTGCTTCGCCCCATCCGCGCGTGGATGGAGGTTGTGGAGAGAGTGGGAAGAAGCGAGCCGATGACGGCGGGCTTTATCAAGAATACACGTGCATTCACCACCGAGGACGGCAAGGTCATCGTGCGCTTTGACGGAGAGTTTGCGCTTCATATGATGGAGCAGGGCAGTGCAAGAGATCGCTTGCGCGGAGCGGTATCCAACGTGCTTCGCCGTGAGGTTGGAGACAGAGAGCTGATCTATGAGGTGGAGGGACGCCGCGAGTCGGGATCTCCCATCGACGAGATCCTGGAAGCGCTGGAGGAGCAGTAAGCAAGACCGCTTTGAGGATCGTGTTATTCAAAGATTGTAATATATAATAAAAGGAGAGAAAAATTATGAGAGCAAATATTCCGAAGGGAATGGGCGGCGGAATGCAGAATATGCAGTCTATGCTCCGCCAGGCACAGAAGATGCAGGAGGATATGGCAGCAAAGCAGGAGGAGCTGAACGCGCGCGAATACGACGTCAGCGCAGGCGGCGGTGTTGTCAAGGTTAAGATCAACGGTAAAAAGGAGATCCTTTCCATCGATCTCGCACCCGAGATCGTCGATCCCGATGATATCGAAACGCTGTCCGATATTCTTGTTGCCGCTGTCAACGAGGCGATCAAGCGTGTCGAGGATACCGCAAGTGCCGAGCTTGGTCAGATGACCGGCGGGATGAATATTCCCGGTCTCTTCTGATATGGCTGAATATATCGAATCGCTCCGTCTGCTTGCCGAAAAATTCGGCAGGCTGGAGGGAGTGGGAAGAAAGACGGCGATGCGTATGGCGTTTTCCGTCCTCGAGCTTGAGGAGGAGGATGCGCGCGCGTTCGCACAGGCAATCGTCGATGCAAAGGAAAAGATTCACCTTTGTCCCGTCTGCCAGAATCTGACCGACCGTGAGATCTGTCCGATCTGCGCGGATGAGGATCGCGATCGAAGCCTTGTTTGCGTGGTCACCGATGCCCGCACCGTTATGGCAATGGAAAAGGTGCGTGAGTTCCGCGGTGTTTACCACGTTCTGCACGGTCTCATCTCGCCTATGAACGGCGTTACGCCCGACAAGCTCAAGATCCGTGAGCTTTTGGCGCGCGTCGGAGAGGGAGAGATCGCAGAGGTCATCGTCGCAACCAATCCAACCGTTGAGGGCGAGGCAACGGCAATGTATCTTTCCAAACTCCTCAGTCCGCTTGGCGTCCGTGTGACACGCTTGGCTTACGGTGTCCCTGTGGGGGCAGATCTGGAGTACGCGGACGAAATTACACTCTTTCGTGCATTGGAGGGCAGACGCGAGGTCTGACCCTCCATTTTTTTATAATAGAATTAGTCAATATATACAAAAACAAGGCGCGTAATTTGGCAAAATGTATATTGCGATAACAAAACGAAAAAACTTTGCAAAAAAGTATTGACAAGGAGGGAAAAAAGTGATAAAATAACAAGGCTTTCGACGCTTGGAAGCAAGCGGAGGCTTTGGAAATAAATTTGAAAAAAGTTGAAAAAACTTTTAAAAAAGGTATTGACAAGGCGGAAAGAAAGTGGTATAATAACAAGGTCGC
>JAZQWH010000159.1:0-1152 GCA_045632205.1 Eubacteriales bacterium | reverse complement strand
GTGCCACGGCAGAAAGATAGTCCGCAAAGGCGGGGCGCATTGCAGCGGGAATATTGACCGTTTTGACCTCATAGTTAAAGGTTCCCTTGTAGCCCGCAAGCTTCAAGCCGTGCATTGCATCCTTCCAATCCACCGTTCCCGAGAAGGGCGCAGTGTGGTCGTCGTCGATACCCGTGTTATCATTGACGTGAACCGCGCGCAGGCGTCCTCCAACGTAAGCAAGCGCCTCGGACTGTCTGAGTCCGCTGATATTCGCGTGTCCAAAGTCCCAGCAAACACCGATTCCAAGCGCATCCGCAACCTCACAAAGCTCATCAGGATCCTGACAGAAACGGCGCGAATACCGCGGAGCGGGCTTGATCCGCATATTTTCCAAAACAACGGGAAGTCCCACGCGCATCGCGTGCTCCACGTAAGGGGAAAGATAGGACATCACCGTGTCAAACTGCGCACGGCGGTCAAAGTCCCTTGCATTCACAGTCACGCTGTTGGGATGAAGCACGGCATACGAAACGCCCAAGCGCGCCATCGCATCGATCGATGCGTGCATCCTCCGATCAAACGCCTCCATAAAAGCGGCATCCTTCATACCGCCTCCGCCAACAAAAGGCAGGTGTGCGCCCGTAAACCGAACGCCAAGCTCCTGCGATGCTACGATCGCATCCTCCACCTGACTCCTCCATTCATCGCCCGAAAGATCAAGAACGTCCACGCCTATCTCCGCCGCGTCAAAGCCGTGATCCCGATAAAACTCCAAGCCCGCGCGGATATACTCAGACGGATTTTGCGTCGTATTGGCAAGCAGATTAAAGGTCGAGCTGATCAAGAATTTTCCCATTTTATTCTCCTCCACGGTCTGCAACCGACAAAGCCTGCGGTTGTATCTTTTTTTCAATTCGTTCCTTTATTATATCACACGAAAGCAGAGGTGTCAAGCACACGGAATAAGCTTCAAAAAAACAACCCACCGATCGGTGGGTTGCTTGTTTGAAAATTATTTTTCCAATTCCCTATAGTAAAGCTCCATCTGCTTTTCGGTTGGCATATGATCGGGATTGGAGCAACAGGGTATGGTGGGCGCGCTGCCGTCATCTCCCCAGAAGGGCGTCAGGTTATCCTCCTCGTACAAGCGGCAATCCTCCTCCCGTCTGA
>JAZQWH010000158.1:0-4474 GCA_045632205.1 Eubacteriales bacterium | reverse complement strand
ATGGAAGCTCCGCAATTCGTATTGCTTGGCGTTTACCCCCATCTGAAATCATAAAATATTGCCGTTTTGACGGCAGAATGGAGAATGAAAGAATGGAACAGTTTACCTACCGTACGTCGGGCGTTTGCTCGCGTGCCATTGACGTTGAAATTGAAGACGGAATTATTCAGAAGGTTCGCTTTCAGGGCGGATGCGCCGGAAACACCCAAGGTGTTGCAGCGCTGATCCGCGGAATGCGCGTTGAGGAGGCGATCGAGCGTCTCGGCGGCATCCGTTGCGGATTCAAATCCACCTCCTGTCCCGATCAGCTTGCAACCGCGCTTCGTGAATATCTCTCAAAATAAATTCATATTCTGATTTGGAAACAAAAATAATAATATAAAGGATAAGGTCAAGCTATGAGTAATTTTATGATGAATTATGAAAAATGGATCAATTCGGATGCCCTCAGCGAGGCAGAAAAGGCGGAGCTCCGCTCAATTGCAAGCGACAAGGGTGAAATTGAATTTCGTTTTACCAAGGGACTTTCCTTTGGCACGGCAGGACTTCGCGGCACGATGAAGACGGGTATGAACGCAATGAACCGTCACACCGTAGCGCACGCAACACAGGGGCTGGCATGCCTCATTCTCAACGAGGGCAGAGCAGCTGACGGCGTTGCAATCGCATACGACAGCCGTAATAACTCCGAGGCCTTTGCAAAGACCGCAGCCTGCGTCCTTGCAGCAAACGGCGTCAAATCCTATCTCTTTGACGCACTCCGCCCCACTCCCGAGCTTTCCTTTGCACTTCGCGAGCTTGGTTGCGTTGCGGGAATCAACATCACCGCGTCTCACAACCCGAAGGAATACAACGGATACAAGGCTTATTGGGAGGACGGCGCGCAGCTCCCCCCCGAACACGCAGACACCGTATCCGCAGAGATCGCAAAGCTTGATATCTTCAAGGACATCAAGTCCACCGATTTTGATGCAGCCGTTGCAAGCGGAATGATCCAAATGATCGGTGAAGAAATTGATGAAAAATATCTTGCCGCTGTTCAGGCGCAAGCAGTCAATCCCAATGCGGTCAAGGCAGTTGCGGATGATCTCAAGATCGTCTACACGCCTCTTCACGGTGCGGGCTACAAAATGGTTCCCGAGATCATGAAGCGCATCGGTCTCAAGCATCTTTACACGGTTGACGAGCAAATGGTGATCGACGGCAACTTCCCCACCGTAAAGAAGCCCAATCCCGAATATCCCGACGTCTTCAACCTCGGTGTGGAGATTGCCAATAAGGTTGGCTCCGATCTTGTCGTTGCGACCGATCCCGATGCAGACCGCGTTGGCGTAATGACCAGAACCCCCAACGGCTCCTTTGCAACCATCACGGGCAACCAGATGGGTGCCCTGCTCGTTGATTATATCATTACCGCATATAAGGAAACGGGAACGATGCCCTTCAATCCCTACGTTGTCAAGACCATCGTTACCTCTGAGCTGACCGCAAAGATCTGCGAGGCAAACGGCGTCAAGATCCACAACGTTCTTACGGGCTTCAAGTTCATCGGTGAGGTGATCAAGAATTACGAAAAGACCAAGGACGGCTCCTTCCTCTTCGGATTTGAGGAAAGCTACGGATACCTCAAGGGAACCTACGCACGCGACAAGGATTCCGTCGTTGCGTCTATGCTCATCTGCGAGATGACCGCCTTCTACAAAGCAAAGGGTATGACGCTCTCCGATGCGCTTCGTGCCGTTTACGAAAAGTACGGCTACTGCTACGAATCCACGCAGGAGCTTTATATGGAGGGTCTTGAGGGTGCTGCGAAGATGGCAGCTCTGATGGATTCGCTCCGCAACAATCCGCCCGCAGAGTTTGCAGGCGTTGCAGTCAAGCTCATTGGAGATTACCTGCTTGAGACCTTCACCGAAAACGGCGTTGTAACACCCACAGGTCTTCCCAAATCCAACGTTCTCTACTACAAGCTTGTAAACGGAGACGTCATCGTTGCGCGTCCCTCGGGAACTGAGCCTAAGATCAAGTTCTACTATCTGCTCCAAGCAGAAAACGAGGCAGATGCAATTGCAAAGCTGAAGTCCTACGAGTCTGCCTTTAACTCACTTGCAGGCTAATCAATCGACACAGATATAAATCATCACGGGGTAGTCAGATCAAAGCTGAAGGAAGGGATCGAGCTACCCCGTTCTGCTTGAAAAAAGGAGGATGATTGAAATGACAGAACCAACCGTACACATAAGCCTTGAGGATCTGCATTCGCTTTTTAATGAGCGGCGCTATACGGAATTGATGAACCGTCTCGATGAATTCACCCCCGTTGACGTTGCGCAATTTCTCTCATCTCTCCCCGAGGAAAAGCATCCCATCGTCTTTCGTATGCTCAAAAAGGACGTTGCGGCGGATATTTTTGCGGAGCTTGAATTCGAGGTTCAGGAAGCCTTGATCCACTCTATGAGCGACCGTGAGATCGGTGATATGCTCGAGGAGCTTTACACCGACGACGCGGTTGATATGCTGGAGGAGCTTCCCGCAGGAGTGGTCAAACGGATTATGAAGACAGTCACTCCCGAAACACGTGCGCTGATCAACAAATTTTTGTCCTATCCCGACGGCAGTGCGGGAAGCATTATGACAAGCGAGCTGATCGACCTGAAAAAGGAAATGACCTGCGAGGAAGCGGTCGCACGCATCCGAAGGATCGGTCTGGATAAGGAGACTGTCTACGTTGCATACGTCACCGACCGTTCCCGCGTGCTTCGCGGTGTTGTTCCGCTCAAAAGCCTTTTGTTTGCTTCTCCGGAAGACAAAATTGAGGATATTATGAATGAAAACGTCCTCTTTGCCTATACGCACGACGACCGCGAAACAGTTGCCAATATGATCTCACGCTACGATATCCTTGCGCTCCCGATCACCGACAAGGAGCAACGGTTGGTTGGTATCGTTACGGTCGACGATGCACTTGACGTCCTGGAGGACGAGGCAACAGAGGATATGGAAAAAATGGCGGCGATCCTCCCAACGGATAAGCCCTATATGCGAACGGGCGTTTGGGAAACCTGGAAGAAGCGCGTTCCCTGGCTGTTGCTCCTGATGCTTACTGCAACCTTTACCAGCACCATCATCACCCATTACGAGGCGGCAATCGGCACCTATGCCATCCTGACCGCCTTTGTACCGATGCTGATGAACACGGGCGGTAACGCGGGAAGCCAATCTGCCGTCACCGTTGTACGCGGACTTTCGCTCGGAGAGATCGAGATGCGCGACGTATTCCGCGTTCTGTTTAAGGAATTTTCCGTTTCCCTTCTCTGCGGCATTACGCTGGCGGCGGCAACCTTCCTTAAAGTAATGGCAATTGATTTTCGCTTCCAAGCTTCAACCGTGCTTGCAAACGGAACGGTTCAGAACAATCTTCTGATCGCTCTTGTCATCAGCATTACGGTCCTCGTCGGAATCGTTATTGCAAAGCTCGTCGGTGCCCTTCTCCCCATCCTCACCAAGCGGATCGGGCTGGATCCTGCCGTCATGGCAAGCCCGTTTATTACCACGATCGTGGACACGGTTACCTTGATAATCTACTTCACCGTTGCAACGATCGTCCTGCATCTCTGATTCTTATCAAATCCTCATATACCGCTACAAGATGCTCGCTCATCCTTGTGGCGGTATATTTTGTTTCATAGCGCGCACGCGCGGCATTCCGCATCCGAAGGAAAAGCTTTTGGTCGGTCGCAATACGCAGGATCAGCGATGCGAGCGTCTCGGCATCATCGATTGGAAACAGAAAGCCCGCCTCGCTCTTGCCGAGCATTGCAACGTTTCCTCCAAAGTCGGTTGCCAAGAACGGAAGCGATGCACTCATCCCCTCGGAAAGTGCCAAGCATGAGGTCTCCGTCCCACGCGAGCAGTTCACGTTGAGATCCAACAGACGGTAGATTGGTGCCATATCCGCAACAAAGCCCGTAAATCTGACACGGGAGGCGATTCCCATTTCAATTGCCATTCTTTCAAGAGTTTCACGCATGGAACCCTCCCCGACAATAAAAAAAACAATATTGGAGGTGCTTTTTTGATCTGAAATGAGCTTGATCGCCCTTAAAAAAACGTCTTGTCCCTTATATTCCTCCAATCTGGCGCAGATTCCCACACAAAAAGAGTCGCGATCAACATTCCATTTTTCTCGAACAGCTTGCAGTTCCACCTCTGAAACTTGACGAATCGGCTTCGATCCGTTGACGATAACCTCGATCGACGATTCCTTCACGCCCATCGCATAAAGATTTTTTGCGGCGGCATCGGCAGTTGCAATTATGCGGTCAGAGAGTCTCCCGTTGATCCATCCGCTCATCCTTCTGATCAAGCCGATCCGATAGATTTGGGGCGTAGAAAAGCAACAGTGGCGCGTATGCACAACGATCCGACGGCAGAGTCTGCCCGCAATCCGCGCACAAATTGCCGCATTCGCGTG
>JAZQWH010000157.1:0-14679 GCA_045632205.1 Eubacteriales bacterium | reverse complement strand
TATGTATTTTTATAAATTTTTTTTCATTTTTATCCTAAAACTATTGAAATGTTTTCTCAAAAAGTGTATAATAAATATGCTACACAAGCTGAATAATTAGAATTAGCGGTATCTTTTTCTTTATGGGATAATTATACCTTTTTTTCGCCATAATTACTTTTATGAATTTGGTAAAATCGCAAATTCCACGAAGTGATTATGGTAGAGATACTCTAATTCTATTAAATTTGTTTGGCGACAATCGGAGTTGGCGTTTTTCGGAGCGTTGACTACGGTTGACGCTCTTTTTTATTTTATATCAATCTTTTGGAGGAAAAGAAGATGAAAAAAATCGTATCTCTATGGCTCGTTATTATTATGATGATGTGTATGTTTTTATTGTCTGCTTGCGATTTGAATGACAATAATGCAAATATCAATAACAGCAATTCAAGCAATAACAATCAGAATGTATGCTCACACTCATACTTTTTGAAAGAAACGGGAGCCACCTGCTTAAATGGTGGTTATGCAACATATCAATGTTCTTTATGTGATGAAACCAAAAGAGAATATGAAAGTGCATTAGGACACGACTGGTTGAACAATAAATGTAAAAGATGTAGTGCAGTAAAAGATTTGGAACTTGATCCCAAGAATAACGATATACTAACAATCGAACAGATTGATTGGGAAATCAATTCGGCCGAGGGTGTGGAGCCGTCAATAACTTGTACTAATCATACCAACAAACAAATTGGGTATGTTTATTTTACTCTGAAATTCTATGATAGAATGGGCAATCCAGCATACTGCTCAATTAGGCGCGAACACACTCGTAGATTAAAAGTAACAGGTCCCATAAATGCGGGAGAAAAGGACACATATTATTGGGATCCTATTATTTATAACGGTTCAACTGCTGTCATAAAACCTATAAAGATAGAAATCGAATTTACTGATGGTACAAGGCAAACTATTAATTGCACGGGAAGATATTGGTATTCAAAATCATATTATGGCGGTGATTTAAAAGATTGATGTAATTATTTAGAAAATCACCGGATCGAAAAAGCGCAAATCGAAACTTGTTAGTTCGACTTGCGCTTTTTGACATACACAATGACTGTCCTTAAGAGTATGCCCCCTTTGCATTTTCCTTTTTTTTCGATGTGCAGTCAGAAGTCAATCCTCCGGAATGATCAGACCGTAGGTTCCGTCCTTTCTGCAATAAACCACGCAGGTCTTGCTTGTGTGGTCGTCGTTGAACACGAAGAATTGGTGTCCGAGCAGCTCCATTTGCAGGATCGCTTCCTCGGGCGACATAGGCTTGATGGGGAAGGACTTGGTGCGGATAATGGGCTGATCGTCCTCTGCCTCAAAATACGGCTCGTCCTCTTCTGCGTAGGTGAAGGCGTCCTCGCGGAGCTTCTTTTCAAGCCTCGTTTTATTTTTGCGGATCTGGCGGATGATGTTCTCCACACATTCATCCAGGGCATCCCGGAAGGAATCTGCACCGACCTCACTGCGGAAGAGCGTGCCTGCGGCAAAAATGGTGATCTCCATATATTTTTGATTATGCTTGCAGCTTAAGGTGGCGGTTGCCTCTCCTTCGCCGGAAAAATATTTGTCAAATTTTGCAAGCTTCTTGTTGATAAGATCCTTGGTGTCCTCATAAACGTTGATCTGACGTCCGATGATGGTAATTTTCATATGGATTCCCTTGCCTTTCTTTGAAAATCGCACCAAACAGCAGATGCTCCTCGGTACATTTTTAGTATAGCATAAAATTTTGTATTTGTAAAGTAGTAACAACTAACTTTTTCAAATTGTTCACACATTTGTTGAAAATGACGATAAAATGTTGAAGAACTGTTTAAAAGGACGGAAATTGGAAAAATCGCAAAAAACTGTTGACAAAATCTTTAAAATATGATAAACTAATAGAAGAAATGCGTTGACGAAGAGCTTTTCGGGAAGAAAATTTGCAGAGAGCGTGCAGTTGGTGCGAGCACGTAATGAGTAGCCCCGAGGAAAGATCACTTCCGAGCAGGTGTGCCGAACGCGTCCGTTCAGTAGGTGCATCCGTGTGACCGCGTTAAGGTCTGACGGGTAATTTTGCCCGAGAGGTGCGTCGGAAAACGGCGAAAATGAGTGGTACCGCGGAGCATTCCGTCTCATGGCTTTTGCTATGGGGCGTTTTTTGTTTTTCAGAAAAAACATCCAATTACGGAGAAGAATACAGAGGAGAAGAAAATGGCAAAGGATTATACCAGTACACTGAATCTGCCCGTGACAGAGTTTCCCATGCGTGCAAATCTGCCGCAGAGAGAGCCTGATATGCTCAAATATTGGGAGGACGTAGATCTCTATCGCGCAATGCAGAAAAACGCAGAGGGCAAGCCGCAGTTCGTGCTTCACGACGGCCCTCCTTTTTCCAACGGAAACATTCATATGGGTCACGCGCTCAACAAGATCCTCAAGGATTTCATCAACAAATCCAAGGCAATGTCGGGCTATCGCGTCCCCTTCACGCCCGGTTGGGATAACCACGGAATGCCCATCGAGTCGGCGATCATCAAGAAGAACAAGCTCGACCGCAAAAAGATGTCGATTCCCGAATTCCGCAACGCGTGCCATAAGTTCGCGCAGGATTTCGTTGATACGCAGATGAAGCAGTTTGTCCGTCTCGGTGTCACCGCGGATTGGGAGAAGCCTTACCTCACGATGAATAAGACGTTTGAGGCGCGCGAGATCCGTGTGTTCGGCGAGATGTACAAGAAGGGCTACATTTACAAGGGCCTCAAGCCCGTTTATTGGTGCCCGCAGGATGAGACGGCACTTGCAGAGGCGGAGATCGAGTACCAGACCGATAAGTGTACCTCCATTTACGTCAAATTTGCGATCAAGGATGATGCGGGCAAGCTCGCATCGGTCTGCGATCTTTCCAAGACCTATTTTGTAATTTGGACCACCACGACCTGGACGCTTCCCGGTAACCAGGCAATCGCGCTCAACCCCGTTGAGGATTACGCGATCGTCAAGGCAGGCGACGAGTTCTATATCGTTGCAGAGGCTCTGGCGGGTGCAACGATGGCTGCGGGCGGCATCGAGGAATACGAGATCGTCGAGACGCGCAAGGGCGCGGAGTTTGAGTATATGACCGCTCAGCATCCCTTCCTTGACCGTGACAGTCTGATCGTAAACGCAGATTACGTTACGATGGAAAGCGGTACGGGCTGCGTACACACCGCAGGCGGCTTTGGTGCGGACGATAATATCACCTGCCGTCGCTACGGTCTGCCTCCGCTCGTTCCCGTGGATGACCGCGGATATCAGACCGAGGAAGCGGGCAAGTTTGCGGGACTCCGTTACGATCAGTCCAACGACGCGATCCTTGCCGATATGAAGGAGACGGGTGCGCTCTTCGCCGCAAAGGAGATGGAGCACGAGTATCCGCACTGCTGGAGATGTAAGAATCCCATCATCTTCCGCGCAACGCCTCAGTGGTTCTGCTCGGTCGATGCGTTCAAGGATGATGCCGTAGAGGCTTGCGAGAACGTACAGTGGCTGCCCGAGTGGGGCGGAGACCGCATCAAGCAGATGGTACGCGAGCGTGCCGATTGGTGTATCTCCCGTCAGCGCCATTGGGGTCTGCCCATTCCCGTATTCTATTGCGACGAGTGCAAGAAGCCCATCTGCAACGATGAGACCATTGCGCGCGTTTCCGAGCTCTTCGCAGAGCACGGCTCCAACGTTTGGTATGAGAAAACTGCCGCAGAGCTTCTCCCCGAGGGCTTTACCTGCCCGCATTGCGGAGGCAAGCACTTTACCTGCGAGACCGATACGCTTGACGGTTGGTTCGATTCCGGATCTACTCACTTTGCGGTGATTGACGACGGTGAGGAGACGACCTGGCCCGCAGACCTCTACCTTGAGGGTGCGGATCAGTACCGCGGATGGTTCCAGTCCTCGCTTCTGACCGCAGTCGGCGCAAACGGAACTCCCGTAGCCCCCTTCAAGACTGTCCTCACACACGGATGGGTCGTTGACGGTGAGGGTAAGGCAATGCACAAGTCCATCGGTAACGTCATCGTTCCCGAGGATATCGTCAAGAAGTACGGCGCCGATCTCGTCCGTCTTTGGGTCGCTTCCTCGGATTATCGCGTGGACGTACGCGTTTCCGATCCGATCTTCAAGCAGCTTTCCGACGCGTACCGCAAGATCCGTAACACCGTTCGTATTCTCATTGCAGACCTCTCCGATTTTGATCCCAATAAGGATGCACTGCCGTTTGACGAGCTTTGCGAGATCGACCGTTGGATCATCTCGGCTATGAACGATCTGACCCGCACGGTTCGTACCGCGTATGACGATTACGAGTTCCACGTTGTCTACCACGCGGTTTGCAACTTCTGCACCACCGAGCTTTCCAAGCTCTACGTTGATATTACCAAGGATCGCGTTTACACCGAGCTTGCAGACAGTAAGCTTCGCCGCAGCGCACAGACCGCGATGTATTTCGTGCTTTCCGGTCTTGTCCGTTTGCTCGCTCCGATGCTTGCGTTTACCGCAGAGGAGATGTGGCAGGCGATCCCGCACAAGGATAGCGATAAGAGCGAGAGCGTATTCCTCAACGATATGCCGAGCTATGATGCTGCACTCGCGTTTGCTGACGTTACCGAGCGCTGGAACCGCCTGTTCGCAATGCGCGATGACGTGATGAAGGCACTTGAGCTGGCACGCGCGGAGAAGCTGGTCGGTAAATCTCTTGAGGCAAAGATCACGCTTTACACCAAGGATGCGGCAATGCTGGAGCTGCTGGGCGGCTTTGGTAAGGAGCTTGAGACGGTATTCATCGTTTCGGGTGTCAAGGTCGTTTCGGAGGATGCACCCGCAGGCGCACACACCGAGGGTGAGTCGGGCGTCGGCGTTCTGGTCGAGCCTGCAGACGGCTGTAAGTGCGACCGTTGCTGGAGCTTCTCTACCGAGGGCAAGCACACAGACGAGGACGGATTTGTTTGCGCACGCTGCGCGGCAATTCTCGGACTCTGATCACATACAAAGGAATGGGGCTGCGGCGCTTTGGCTCGCAACCCCTTCCGCAATCTCAAGGGAGGAATAGATTATGACGATGCTTTTCATAGCCTGCGGAATTCTGATCGCTTCGGTCGGCTTGGATCAATTGACCAAGGCGCTGGCGGTGGTCAATCTGCAGGGTGAGCCCTCCTATCCTCTTTGGCAGGACGTCTTGCACTTCACGTACGTAGAAAACCGTGGCGCCGCATTTGGAATGCTGAGCGAGAACCGCTGGATTTTTATGGTGCTTTCTACGGTTGCCATTCTCGGAATTCTGTTCTATCTGTTTTGGTTCCGCCCGCAGGATAAGCTGCTGGTCATTTCGCTTGCTATGATCGCAGGCGGCGGCATTGGCAATATGATCGACCGTATTCTGCTTGGGTACGTTGTCGATTTTATCGACTTTACGCTGATCGATTTTGCCGTATTCAACGTGGCGGATTCCTTCGTTACGGTTGGAGCGGGGATTCTCATTCTCTATCTTGTGATCGATATTGTGAAGGATATCAAGCGCTCCCGCCAAGCGGCGCAGAAGAATTCCGAAGCGGTCGACGGGGAGGACGGTCATGTCTGAGCATACGGCGATAGAGGGGATCGAGCCGATCGAGCCGAGCCTTTGCAGAACCGTTGGAGCTGAGGACGTTGGCGAGCGGCTGGATCGCTTTGTTGCACAAACGGGTGAGATTTCACGCGCGGCGGTCGAAAAAATGATCGCGTGCGGTGCGCTCACCGTCAACGGAGCAACCGTTGCAAAGAATTACCGCTTGCGTGCGGGAGATACGATTGAATTGATCCTGCCCGAGCCCGCGCCGAGCGAGGCGATCCCACAGAATATCCCCCTCGATATTCTTTACGAGGACGAGGACCTTCTGGTCATCAATAAGCCCTGCGGTATGGTGGTGCATCCTGCGGCGGGGAATCCGGACGGAACGTTGGTCAACGCATTGCTCTATCATTGCGGTGCCTCTCTTTCGGGGATCGGCGGTGTGATCCGTCCCGGAATCGTGCATCGGATCGACAAGGATACGTCGGGACTTTTGGTGGTTGCCAAAAACGACGAGGCGCATCTGGGACTTGCGGCACAGCTCAAGGGACATCATATCAATCGCATCTATCACGCCGTAGCGATCGGAAACTTCCGCGAGGACGCAGGTACGGTGGATGCTCCGATCGGTCGGCATCCCGTGGATCGTAAGCGGATGGCGGTCATCCGAAACACGGAGCTTCGCGCAAGAGAGGCGGTCACGCATTGGAGTGTGCTGGCTCGCGGAGAAGCGGAGGGGCAGAGCTTTTCGCTCGTCCGTTGCGAGCTGGAGACGGGAAGGACCCATCAGATCCGAGTGCATATGGCGTCAATCGGACACCCGCTGTTAGGGGATAGCCTTTACGGAGGCGGCGGAACGCGCTTTGAGACCCGTCATCGCGCGTGGATCGTCGGACAGTGTCTGCACGCGGCAGAGCTTCATTTCACACATCCGAAAACGGGAGAGCAGATGCATTTTTCTTGCCCGTATCCGGAGGAGCTGGAGCGCGTGGTACAATCGCTTTTTCAGTCCTGAGTTGAGGATCGGATGATTTTTTTTCAGATAAAAGAGGAGCGACCTGCTCCTCTTCTTTTTTGCTCTTTTTTCTCGTCAAAAATGACATAAATTCGGTTATTTTTATTGTTTGCCCTTGACAAAGCATATAGAAATGTAGTATAATAAACTGAAGTGTAATAGATTCTGTTATGATTCCGATTAGGATTTGCCAAAAGCGCGATCGGAATGGAGGAAATTATGGAAGAAAAGAAAGAATTGGAGCTGGATCTGCGGCATATTGCCAAGCTGCTTCTTGCCAAGCTTTGGCTGATTTTGCTCGTTGCAATGCTGTGCGCGGCAATTATGGTCGGATATGTTGCTCTCCTCGTTCCCGATACTTATACGGTCGTCACGCAGATGACGATCAGCAACGTGGTGGATGCGCCGAACGTCGAGCAGGTCGGTATGACCTCGAGTGACGTCCTTGCGGCAACCAGCCTGCTGGATACCTATTGCGTTGTGCTGAAAAACGAAAAATCTCTCAAGGACATTCTCAAGGAAGCGAAGTTAGAGGGAAAATACAGCCTCGGTCAGCTTCGCTCGATGATCTCCGCGGGCGGTGTAAACGAATCGCTCGTGCTGCAGATTCAGGTCACGGGCACGAACGCGCAGGATACGCAGGCAATTGCCAATGCGGCAACCAAGGTCCTGCAGGAAACTGCGATCCGCGGTGCATCCGCAAGTCCGCTCTACCAGGTCGAGGCTCCCGACGTTAACAGACCCGACTCCAAGAGTACCTCCACCAAGGCGATGGTCGGTGCGCTGCTCGGCGCGGTTGTGACGGCGCTGCTGCTGGTTGTGATCGACCTCAGACGCGACAACGTCCATTCCGAAGTGTGGCTCAAGGAGACGTTCGGCGAGACGATTCCCGTTCTGTCGGTCATTCCCGATGCAACACAGGGGGCGGCAAAAGGAAAGAGATACGGCTACAGATATTACTCACGATACGGTTATTACAGAGCAAGCCACAATAAAAAGGCGTAACCGATTCGGAGAAGAGGAAAACTATGTTGTTTAAAAAGAAACAAAATCAGAAATCGGTTCCGGAGGAAGAATGCGTGCAGAAATTCGGCGGTGAGCTGGATTTTTCCACCGCAGAGGCGTTCAACCTGCTTCGTACGAATCTTTCCTTCGCGTTCCCGGGAAAAACAAACGGTAAGCTCGTGGGTATCACGAGTGCTGCACCCTCGGAGGGTAAAAGCTACAATGCTGTCAATCTTGCATACTCCTTGGCAAAGGATGGGCAGAAGGTGCTTCTGATCGACGCGGATCTCCGCAAGCCTACGGTTGCCGAGAAGCTGGGGCTGAAGCTGGCTCCCGGTCTTTCCAACCGCTTGATTACAGAAAACGATTCCTTTATCAACGAGGGCGTTCTGCACGAAAATCTTTCGGTGCTTACGGCGGGCGACGTTCCCCCGAACCCCTCGGAGCTGATCGGCTCGGAGAAAATGGAAAATCTTCTGAAGTCCTATGCAGAGACTTACGATTACGTAATCGTGGATCTGCCTCCCGTTATGGAGGTTCCCGATCCTATCATTCTCTCCAATAAGCTTGACGGAATCGTGATCACGGTCATGCACGAGAGATCCTTCTGTAGTGAGGTCAAGGAAACGGTACGGAAGCTTCAGTTTGCAAATGCGCGCATCCTTGGGTTTATTTATAACGGATATTCCGACGTTGCGAAGAGAAAGCGTAGAAAATACGCAAGACGCCATTCCAAGAAAATCAAAAAATAATCAAAATACATAACAAAGAGGAGATTTTTTTATGAAACGAATTGCAGCATTCTTTGCCTTCATTTTAATGAGCATTTCGGCATTTTGTCTCTCTGTCAGCGCAGCTGAGGATACCGCTGAGAAGGCAAAAGACGAGGCAGCGCCCCTTCTTGAGGGCATCATTACGCCCGAAAACACGCCTCTTATCATTGGTGTAGCGGTTGGCGCGTTTGTCGTTCTTGCAATCATTTTCCTTGCAATCTCGCACAGCAGAAGCCGCAAGAAGTATATGGCTAAGCGCGAGAAGAAGAAGCAAGAAGCAAAGATGAGAGCGATGATCCAGGCAAAGCTCGCAGGCGAGGATATCGACGGCGAGGATCAGGCGAACGATCCCTATGCATACGATCCTTACTATGCTTACTACTACGGCTATGCTCCCCAGCAGGCTCAGCCCGCTGCAGAGGAAAAGCCCGCAGAGGAGAAGCCTGTTAACCATCCTACCTACAAGACGCTGCAGGACAATGCAGTTGAGATTCCCGCACAGGATATTGCAGAGGTGAAGCCTCTTGTTGCGCAGAAGCCCGTTAAGGCTGTTGCAATGGTTCAGCCCGTTGTGGTCAAGGATCTTGTTACGGTTCCCCGTGATTGCCCCAAGTGCAAGACGGTGAAGCTTGAGGATGCGAAGAAGGATACGTCCAAGGTTAAGAAGATTGCCGCAACAGTTGCAATTACCGCAATCGGTTGTCATCTGCTTGGTAAGCTGAAGAAATAATTTGCGAAACAAACGATTGCTCGACCAATTCAAAAGCCGAGCAATCGTTTTGCTATTTTGAGAAAAGGGAGGCAGGAAAATGCAAGGCACAGAAGAAAAGCCGAAGTTCAGAATTGATTTTCATTCGCACGTCCTGCCTCAGATGGATGACGGCAGTGCATCGGTGGAGGAATCGCTGGAGATGCTTGCAGCGTCTCGCGCCCAAGGCGTTGAGGTGATGCTGGCGACACCGCATTTCTACGCTGTGGATGAGTCGTTGGAGCTTTTCCTGGAGCGACGTGCGCGTGCGGCGGAGCTGCTGCGCGAGCAGTATCATTCCGAATTGCATCCGAGAATCTGCTTGGGTGCGGAGGTGGAGTTCTTTTCGGGAATTGCACGCAGCCGACTGACCGAGCAGCTCACCGTGGCAGGAACGCGCTTGATCTTGGTTGAAATGCCGTTTATGCGTTGGAGTGAGGCGCAGATCGCAGAGCTTGCATTCCTGCGGGAAAACCGTGGGCTGATCCCTGTGGTTGCGCATATCGAGCGTTACGAGAAATATCAAAAGCGTGGCACGGTGGAATCGCTGATCGAGCGGGGAATCCTGTTCCAATCCAACGCAGAATATTTTTTGGATGCCAAAACGGCAAAACGCGCAAAGCGCCGTCTTTTGAGAGGAGAGATTGCGGTGATCGGATCGGATAGCCACAATATGAGCACGCGCGTTCCGAATCTGATGCAGGCGTGCGAGGAGATCGAGCGGAGCGGCGGTTCGGAAATTCTTGAGGAAATGCAGCGATTTGGAGAGGCACTCCTGCAGGGCGCGACGTTTCTGGAAAATCTGTAAAAAATATTGACAAAATCCCCTTTTTGGAGTATAATAGCAACGTGATTTTTGCATCTCCAAGGAGGGGATTTTTTATGTCTTATAAAAGAGTGTTAACCATACAGGATATTTCGTGCTTCGGTCAATGCTCGCTGACGGTCGCATTGCCGATCATTTCGGCGTGCGGCGTGGAAACCTGCATTTTGCCGTCTGCCGTCCTTTCCACGCACACGGGAGGAGACTTTAGCGGCTTCACGTTTCGGGATCTGACAGACGATATTCCCGCAATTCAAAAGCATTGGATGGAGTCGGGCATTGATTTTGATGCCATTTATACAGGCTACCTCGGCAGTACACGCCAGATCGCTCTGGTCAAGGATATTCTCGCAACGATGGGCAGAGAGGGATGCGTTCGTGTGATCGATCCCGCAATGGCAGATAACGGCAAGCTCTACGTTGGCTTTGATGATGCGTACGTCGCACAGATGCGCGTGCTTTGCGCGCAGGCAGACGTTTTGCTCCCCAATATCACCGAGGCTTGCTTCCTCACGGGAGTAGAGTATAAGACCGAATACGATCGCGCGTACGTTGATCTGCTTTTGGAAAAGCTGACCGAGATGGGCGCGAAATCGATCGTTCTGACGGGAGTAAGCTATGCTGAGGGCACGACGGGAGTGGTGGTGCTTGAGAACAACGTTTACCGCTACTACGAGCATCACAAGATCGCACGCGGATGCCACGGAACGGGAGACGTTTATGCCTCCGCATTCGTGGGTGCGCTGATGAGAGAAAAGTCGCTTTGTGAGGCGGCACGGATCGCGGCAGACTACACGGTCAAGTGCATTGAGAACACGCTTGACGATCCCACCCATTGGTACGGTGTCAAATTTGAGACCGCGTTGGAGGATCTGATGCAGATGATCAAATAAGAAAAAACTCGAAGGATTAGCGTGATACTCTTAACGGAGCATCACGCTAAACTATCATTGCCCTTGCGGTCAAGTTATCAGTTTAGAGATGCTTCGCATCGTTATGATTGGCTTCGCCAAGTTTTAGATTAGATAGGCAATCATATCATAACATTTGCGTAGCAAATTCATAACGGTGAGCAAAGCGAGTCTTATAACTCTAAACTAAAACGAACAGAAAAAAGAGAGGACATTACGGATGAAACCGTTTTGTTCTCTCTTTTCTGTTGTTATAAGGGTTAGGGCTTAGCTCATACTGCACTTGTCCGGACAAATGCGATGCTCGCACTTAGCGGTGTTTTTCAAATTCTCCGCTAGGAACATCACCCATTTTCCTTCGAGTTTTTTTGTCAGAGTTGAATTTCACGATCCTCGATTGCGGTTTTGACACCGTCCTCGAAGCGATAAGGCTCAACACCGTAACGCCATTCGGTCTTTTCTCCCTCAACGGTGATCCTTCCGTCCTCGGTCACCGTAACGATTGCGGAGGGAGGTGTGGTAAAGAACCAGGTGTTCGTTCCCTGGCGGAGCTTGTTGAGCGGAAGCTCCTCGGTCGCGGTGGGATTGCCCTCCGCATCGTAATCGGTAAAACGGAAGGTGTGCGCATCGTCGTAATGGTAGTCCGTTCTCTTTTCCCAGAATCCGTTGGTCGTGGTGTTGACGTCAAAATAGGCAACACCGTCAACGACGGCGAAATGATCCTTATGCTCGTGTCCGTTGATCGCAAGCAATACCGTGCCCGGATATTTTGCAAAGAGAGCGCGCACGTTTTTCGCTTCGGCGTTTGCATACCAAAGCCCCGAGAAGCAGGCGTGCGAAACGGTGATGACCTTCAACCCCTGCTTTGCGGCGTCTGCGAGGATCGCGTCAAGCCACGCAAGCTGCGCAGGACCGAGGCTGTCGCTCATTTTGTTCCCCGCAGGACAACCGTAGGAGGCAGCGCGATTATGCTCCCACCGAGCCTCTGCTTCGTTGTAGGAATAGTTACTGTCGAGACCGATGAGGCGGAAGCCCTTGACGTCTGTGTACCAATAGCCAAGCTTGTCGCCGCCCTCGTCGGTTGAAAAGCATACGGGCTGATTGGAGAGCAGAGGCGTGACAACCTCCATCGTGTTTCCAACCGTCTCCAATTCGTGGTTGCCGTAAATGCCGTAGGTGGGGAGCTTGTACCTGTTCTGATGGTACGCGCGCATCAATTCGGGAGAGCCTGCGTAGTCGTTGCAAAAGTCACCTGCGTGAATGATGAAATCGACCTGCGCATCCTTGGCGCGGGAGAGGATATGGTCAAGATCCTCAAGCGAGGAGGTGTACATTCTTTTCTTATAATGGAAGTCTGCAAATACAGAAAAACGGATCATAATTACTCCTTTGCAAAAAGCCAAAAGAGATGCTGAAAGCACCTCTTTTGTAGGTTGATTTTAGAAGATCGGATAGCCTGCCTTGGTGTGCGCCTCGATCAGCTCATCGCAGAGTGCTACGATCTCGTCGAGCGAAAGCTCTGCACCCGTGTGGGGATCCATCATCGCTGCCTGATAAAGCGTCTCTCTCTTACCCGTGTGAGCCGCCTCGATGGTGAGGAGCTGAGGATAGATGTTGGAGGAGTTCATTGCGGCAAGCTGCGTGGGAAGCGCGCCGACAAAGGTGGGGTTGATTCCGCTTGCGTCAACAAGGCAGGGAACCTCAACGCACGCCTCTGCGGGGAGGTTGGTGATGAGACCGTTGTTGATGACGTTACCGCCGATCTTGTAGGGTTTGTTGGTGACCATTGCCTCCATAATGTGAGAAGCATATTCTCTGGAGCGCTCGTGAACAACGTTTCCGCCTGCCATCAGCTCTTCCTTCTGGGTCTTCCACTTATCGATCTGCTTGATACAGCGTCTCGGATACTCGTCAAGCGGGATGTTGAATTTCTCGATCAGATCCTCGCGGCCGCGCTTGATGTAGAAGGGGTTGTACTCCGCGTTGTGCTCGCTCGATTCGGTGCAATAGTAGCCGAACTTGTCCATATAGTCGAGGCGGACCATATTATTGTGCGGTTCGCCTGCGTTCTTGAGCTTTGCGAGGCGGTGCAGCTCGGGGTAGACGTCCTTTCCGTTCTTGTCGGTGATGGAAAGGAGCCACGCCATATGGTTGATACCTGCGATCTTGGAAATGTAATCGTCGGGATTCCAATCAAGCTCAAGGGTCTTGAAGAGCGACTTGACACAGACCTGAACGCTGTGGCAAAGACCGATGGTCTTCACGCCCGTGTGGCGCTGCATATAGCCCGAGAGGATCGCCATCGGATTGGTGTAGTTGAGGAACCAGGCGTCGGGGCAGACCTCCTCCATATCGCGTGCGAAATCCTTGAGGACGTGAATGGTACGCATACCGCGCATAATACCGCCGATTCCGAGCGTGTCTGCGATCGTCTGACGCAGGCCGTATTTCTTGGGGATCTCAAAGTCGATGATTGTGCAGGGATCGTACAGACCGACCTGAATTGCATCGACGACGAAGTTTGCGCCGCGGAGAGCCTCCTTGCGGTTTTCGACGCCGAGATACTTGGAAATCTTCGCGCGCCCCTGATTGATGGTCTTGTTCATTGCCTCGATGAGCAAATAGGATTCCTCCAAGCGCTGACCGTCAATGTCATAAAGTGCGATTTCAACATCGTGGAAGCAATCACACATCATCGTGTCGCCAAGAACGTTCTTGCTGAAAACGGTGCTTCCCGCACCCATAAACGTGATCTTCATTTTGAAAATCTCCTTTTTGTTTTTTGTTACGATATTATTATAAGTCTTTTTGTTGGAAATTACTATTGCATTAAGTAACGAAAATATGGTATAATGTAACTATTCCGAGAGGGGAGGACGAAAAATTGAGAGAAAGCTTTTTGGTCAACCGACACCTGAGGGAGCTTAATCCGCTTCAGTTTGGACAGGAGGATTGTCCTCCCGGGCATTCCTTTGGGCCTGCGATCCGAAAATATACGCTGATCCACTACGTGCGCGCAGGGAAGGGAACCTTTTATAAGGGCGGAAAGGCATACCCCGTGAGTGCGGGCGAGGCGTTTATCATTTTGCCGGGAGAGGTGACGACCTACACCGCGGATGAGCGCGAGCCGTGGCAATACCGTTGGATCGGATTTGACGGCGAGCTGAGCGAAAAATTTGCGGAGCTGCCCCCCGTTGTTTCGGTTTCCGATTCCTGCTTTGACACGTTTGATCAGGTTCTTTCCCATACGGGCGGCGTGGAGTATTATCTCGCAGGACAATTGTTTCACCTGCTTGCCGAGCTTTTGCAGGGTGCCAAGCAGCGCAATCATTACGTCCGACGCGTGCAGGACTATATTAAAATCTCTTATATGCGCGAGATCCGCGTGGAGCAGATTGCGGAAAGCCTGAACGTTGACCGCCGCTATCTTTCCCGTATTTTTAAGGAAAAAACAGGAAAAACCATTCAGGAATACCTCATTTCCGTGCGGATGGAGGAGGCTTGCCGCCTTCTCTCCGAGGGCTATCGCGTCAACGAGGCGGCACTGCTCTGCGGATATCCCGACGTTTGTAACTTTTCCAAAATGTTCAAGCGCACCTATTCCGTCAGCCCTGCTTATTATAAAAAGATTTAGAGACGGGATGATATCTCATACTTCAGGTTCTCTATCAAAGAGAGAATTGCAGGTTCAAAATGAATTCTGAAAAAATTCTTTAGGTTTTTTTGAAGGTAGGAGGGGGTATGGGGGAGGAAGGGGAGCTTTTTTGCAAAAAAATACAGCTCCTTCCCCTCCCCCTCACCC
>JAZQWH010000156.1:0-5982 GCA_045632205.1 Eubacteriales bacterium | reverse complement strand
ACGCGCGACATTTGCAGCCTCATCCCCGAGCCCTGCAAGTGCGGCAGAACGCACGTCCGTATGCATAAGCCCAGCGGACGAACCGACGATATGCTCATCATTCGCGGTGTCAACGTCTTCCCGTCGCAGATCGAGGAGGTTCTTCTCAAGGTTTCGGGCGGCGAGATCACGCCCAACTATCAGATCGTGGTCGACCGTGTCAACAATACCGATACGTTCGACGTCAACGTAGAGATGAGCGAGACCTTCTTCTCGGATAACATCCGTGAGGTCGAGCGTCTCGAGCGCCACGTCACCGAGCAGCTGCGCTCCACGCTTGGCATCGGTGCAAAGGTGCATCTGGTCAATCCCAAGTCCATCGTGCGCAGCGAGGGCAAGGCAAAGCGCGTCATTGACAAAAGAAAGATCTGAGGGAGGATTTCAGAATGATCATCAAACAGCTTTCGGTTTTTCTCGAAAATAAGAAGGGCAGACTGTTCGCAGCGGCGGACGTTCTGGCAAAAAATAACATCAACATCCGTGCGCTCTCGTTGGCGGATACCTCCGAGTTCGGAATTCTCCGTCTGATCGTCGACCGTCCCGAGGAGGGAAAAGAGGTTCTGGCACAGACGGGTGTCATCGTTCGCGTCACCGACGTGCTGGGCGTTTCTATGGACGACGTTCCGGGCGGTACGCTTGATGCGCTCCATCTGCTTGCGGATGCCAACATCAACGTGGAATATATGTACGCCTGCGTCGGACAGAACACGGGCAAGGCAATTATGGTCATGCAGGTCAACGATCTTGAAAACGCAGAGCGCGTTCTGCGCGACGGCGGCTTTTCCACCGTTGACATCGACCATTTCTAAATTACGGTAGCCGTCTCAAACGACGGCGGGAGGATTGCTATGATTTCACTCAAGAACAAGCACTTTTTAAAGCTGCTTGACTTCACGCCTGCGGAGATCGAGGGATTGATCGATCTTGCGGCAGAGCTTAAGGCACAGAAGAAGGCGGGCAAGCCGCACAGACTGTGCGAGGGCAAGAGCATTGCGCTCGTATTTGAAAAGACCAGCACCCGTACGCGTTGCGCCTTTGAGGTCGCGGCGGCGGATCTCGGTATGCATCCCGTCTATCTCGATCCCACAGGCTCGCAGATCGGCAAAAAGGAGAGCATTGCGGATACCGCGCGCGTGCTTGGCAGAATGTTTGACGGAATCGAGTACCGCGGCTTCGGACAGGAGATCGTGGAGGAGCTTGCAAAATATGCGGGAGTTCCCGTCTGGAACGGACTGACCAATGAGTTCCATCCCACGCAGATCCTTGCGGATTTCCTGACGGTGCGTGAGCATTTCGGCAAGCTTGCGGGCATCAAGCTCGTTTATATGGGCGATGCACGCTACAATATGGGGAACTCGCTGATGGTCGGATGCGCAAAGATGGGAATGCACTTCGTTGCCTGCGCGCCCAAAAAGTATTTTCCCGATCAGGCGCTCGTGGAGGAGTGCCTGGCGATCGCCAAGGAGACGGGTGCCGTTCTCGAATTCATCGAGGATCCCACCGTCGCCACGAAAAACGCAGACGTCATCTATACCGACGTCTGGGTGTCTATGGGAGAGCCCGATGAGGTTTGGAAGGAGCGTATCGAGGATCTGTTGCCTTACCGCGTGACAAAAGCGCTGATGGCAAACGCCGGCGATCAGTGCCGCTTTATGCACTGCCTGCCCGCCTTCCACGACCTGAAGACCAAAACGGGTAAGCTGATCTACGAGAAATTCGGTCTCGATTGTATGGAGGTCTCCGATGAGGTCTTCGAGAGCAATCAGTCCATCGTGTTCGACGAAGCCGAAAACCGTAGGCATACCATCAAAGCCGTTATGGCAGCGACTTTGGGGTGATTTTATGGAATAGCGGGGGGAAGGGGAAAACTTCTTACAAGAAGTTTTCCCCTTCCCCCCGCGCCCCCTAACCCTTTTCAAGAACTTTTATGGAAAGGGAAAATAATAGGATCGGGGGATGCGGGAAAAAGGCTCCCTTGTGTAAAGGGAGCTCCGCCGCAGGCGGTGAGGGATTGTAAAAAAGAGCTTCGGGGTAGCACGTTTTCGCCGCAATAAGTGTGATACATTGAGGCTCGCACAAGCATTCCCATCGGGGAATCTGTTTGCACTGCAAAAGCGACGACTGATCGGAGCGGCACGTTGCCGCCGGCACGTTGCCGCTTGACATTCCGATAGGAAATATGGTATAATACAGTTAAATTGGGGCGAGGTTGGCAAACAATACGGTATTGCCCGATGTCCGCGCTCACAAAGCGCAAATTCGATCGGGATAT
Source organism: Eubacteriales bacterium (assembly GCA_045632205.1). Taxonomy (GTDB): domain Bacteria; phylum Bacillota; class Clostridia; order Oscillospirales; family CAG-272; genus UMGS1865. The sequence continues at coordinate 3,671 of JAZQWH010000156.1, read as the reverse complement.
GGAGGATGGAATGATCATAGTCTATATTCTTGCAGGGCTTTTGCCGCTTTTTCTGCTCGCCTCTTACGGTGCGTACCGAAAGACCTTTCATCAGAATCGCCGCAAGGCAGAAAACATCTATGCCATGCCAAAGCGCACGCCCGAGGAGACGGTTGCGCGTACCCGTGAGCTGATTCGTGCGCTCGATGCAGTGGATTACGAGCCGATCGGGATCCGCTCGGAGGACGGGCTCTATCTGTTTGGACGATACTATCACGTCAGCGACGGCGCGCCGCTCCACATTCAGATGCACGGATACCGCAGCTTTGCGATGCGCGATTTTTGCGGTGGAAATCCAATGGTACGAGAGCGCGGTCACAACACGCTGGTCGTCGATCAACGCGCCCACGGCAGAAGCGAAGGGAACACCATCACGTTTGGCATCAAGGAAAAGCAGGATTGCCTGCTTTGGGCAAGATACGCCTCCCGTCGGTTTGGCAGTCGCACACCCATTTTTCTTTCGGGTGTTTCGATGGGAGCGGCGACGGTGCTGATGGCATCGGAGCTGGAGCTTCCCGCGAACGTTGTGGGGATCATTGCCGATTGCCCCTATTCCTCGCCTCGCGCCATTATCCGCAAGGTGATCGGGGATATGCGGCTTCCCGTTTGGGCGGCGTATCCGCTCGTTCGCTTTGGCGCGCGGGTGTTTGGCGGCATACGCGACCTTAACGGGGAGGGCGCCGTTCGCGCGGTAAGGCACGCACGGGTTCCCGTTTTGCTCATCCACGGTGCGTCGGACGGATTTGTGCCGTGTGAGATGAGCCGCGAGATCGCAGACGCCTGCGCATCTCCCGTCCGCCTGGAGCTGTTCGACGGGGCAGACCACGCAATGAGCTATCTGACAGACACCGACCGTTACACGCAGATATCCGCAGAATTTACGGAAGCGTGCATCGATCACTTCAATAAACGATAAAAGAGGACGAACATGAGAAAAAAATTGCTCGCCGTTGACGGCAACAGTATTTTAAATCGCGCGTTTTACGGCATTCGACCGCTGACCACACGCACGGGCTTTCCCACCAATGCGCTCTACGGCTTGGTTACGATGGTTTCCAAGCAGGCAGAGCAGCTCAACCCCGATTATCTCGCGGTTGCGTTCGATCTCAAGGCACCCACCTTCCGCCACGAGATGTACACGGAATACAAGGCAGGCAGACGCCCGATGCCCGAGGAGCTTGCGGCACAGCTTCCCGTTGCCAAGGAGCTGTTCGCGGCGATGGGCTATCACGTGCTGGAGCTTGCGGGCTACGAGGCGGACGATATTCTCGGCACGCTTGCCGCTTGGTGCGACGATGCCGATTGCGATGCCTACCTGCTCACGGGAGACCGCGATGCGCTTCAGCTCATTGACGAGCGCGTGCATATTCTGCTTGCGACCAACGCCGATACGATCGATATGGACGAGGCGCGCTTTACCGAAAAGTACGGCGTTCGCTCCTCGCAGTTCGTCGACGTCAAGGCACTGATGGGGGATAGCTCGGATAACATTCCCGGTGTGCCCGGAATCGGAGAAAAGACCGCGCTCAAGCTGATCTCCGAATACGGAAGCCTGGACGGCATCTACGAGGCGCTTCCCACGGCAAAGCACACTCCCTCCGTGCGCGCAAAGCTTGAGGGAGGCAAGGAGAGCGCATACCTCTCCCAAAAGCTTGCAACCATCTACCGCTCCGTTCCGCTCGCCACCGATCTTTCGGGACTTGCGAACACGGGCGTTGTACGCGACGATCTGCTCGCGCTTTTCCTGCGCCTGGAGTTTGCGGCATTCATCAAGCGGTTTGGATTGGATCGGGAGGTCGAGGAGAACAGGGAGGAGACCTGCGCGACCTCGGTTGAGGTGCTTTCCGTGGCGGAAATTCTTTCGCGTACGGCATCCTGCGAGATGCTGGCGCTCTCTCTTGAGGAGGATCGCCTTCTCCTCTCAAACGGCGAATTTCTGCTTCGTACGGCAGAGCCTGTCGATGCCGAAACGGCAGAGCGACTGCTTGCGGGCAAGCGTCTTGTCTGCTTTGATGCAAAGCCGCTGTTCAAGCATCCCGCGCTCTCTGCACTGCGCCGTGCGGAGCTTTACGACGTGATGCTTGCCGCATATCTGCTCAACTCCTCCAAGAGCAATTTTGAAATTGATTCTCTCATCGCGGATTATCTCGGAATGACGCGAAATGCAGAGACGCCCTGCGTTTTCCACCTTTGCAAGCTCTTTGAGATCCTTTGGGAGCAGCTTGGAGAGAGCGGTCAACAGTCGCTTCTTTGCGAAATGGAAATGCCGCTTGCCGCCGTGCTTGCGGATATGGAGACCGAGGGCTTCCGCATCGACCGCGAGGGGATCGCTTCATACGGTGAGGGCTTGGGACAGCTCGCATCGGCACTTGAGGGACAGATCTTTATGCAGGCGGGCTGTGAATTCAACGTCAATTCTCCAAAGCAGCTTGGCGAGGTGCTTTTTGAAAGGCTCGGACTTCCGCACGCGAAAAAGACCAAAACGGGCTATTCCACCAACGCGGAGATCCTCGAAAAGCTCCGCCCCGCGCATCAGATCGTGGACGATATTCTCACCTACCGTCAGGTGACCAAGCTCAAGAGCACCTATGCAGACGGATTGCTCAAGGTCGCGGACGGGGCGGGTAAGGTGCATACCACCTTCAAGCAGACGGGCACGGCAACGGGACGTCTTTCCTCCACCGAGCCAAACCTGCAAAATATTCCGATCCGTACCGAGCTTGGACGCGAGCTGCGCCGCTTTTTCCTGCCCACAGAGGGAGATTACGTCATTGTTGATGCCGACTATTCTCAGATCGAATTGCGCCTTCTGGCGCACGTTTCGGGGGATGAGAATATGATCTCCGCGTTCCAAGACGGACGTGATATTCACACCTCCACCGCCGCAACCGTATTCGGGGTGAGCGAGGAGGCGGTCACACCCGAGATGCGTAAGAAGGCAAAGGCGGTCAATTTCGGCATTCTGTACGGCATCGGAGCGTTCTCGCTTGCGGACGATCTCGGAATTTCCCGCGCACAGGCGCAGGATTACATCGACCGCTACCTTGCAAGCTATCCTGCCATTGACCGATACCTCAAGGATACCATTGCCAAGGCGTACGAGACGGGCTACGTTCAGACTTTGTTCGGTCGCCGCCGCTACATTCCCGAATTGCTGGGGAAGAATAAGATGCAACAGAAGTTTGGCGAGCGCGTGGCAATGAACAGCCCCATTCAGGGCACTGCCGCCGATATCATTAAGCTTGCGATGATCCGTACGCACGAGATGCTTGAAAAATCGGGCTTGGATGCGCGCTTGATCTTACAGGTACACGACGAGCTTTTGCTGGTTGCGCACCGCTCCTGCGCGGCAGAGGCAGAGACGTTGCTCCGCGACGCGATGGAGAATGCCGTCTCTTATTCGGTTCCGCTTACCGTCGATATTCACACGGGTAACACCTGGTTTGAGGCAAAATAAGGAAAAGGCTGATTCCAACGGAACCAGCCTTTTTTTATTCGCTTTTGAGTAGCTTGAGCGCTTCAAAGATGCCGCGGATGGGGATCAGCTCAATGCCCTCGCATTCCAGCTTGCGCTTTTCGAGATTGCGGTAGGGGACGATCGCCTTGGTAAAGCCGAGACGCGCCGCCTCCTT
>JAZQWH010000155.1:0-1733 GCA_045632205.1 Eubacteriales bacterium | reverse complement strand
GGATCCACGAAATGGGGTAGCAATAGTAGAGGATCTGCTGACGCGTCTCAAGCGGTGCAAGCGGGAATATGGTGTAGATCCACACGATACGAGAGGCACAGGAGCCGAGGAGTGCGACAAGCGTGGGGGCAAGAGATTTTCCCATTCCGCGCACGCATCCGCATCCGACCTCCATAAATCCGCAGAGGAAGTGCGTGAGTCCGATGATGGAAAAACGGAGGAGTGCTTTTTCGATGACTGCGGTGTTTCCGGGGGCGTAGAGATTGAGGAGCGGATCGATAAAGAGATACATCACACCGCTCACGGCAATTCCGATGACCGCCGACACGCCGAGGCAATACCAGGCGATGCGCTTGACGCGGTCGTAGCGTCCCGCGCCTACGTTTTGCCCCACAAAGGTGAGGGAAGCGTTGTAGATCGAGTTCTGCGCGGTGTAGATATAGCCCTCGAGGTTTGCAGAGGCAGTGTTGCCTGCAACCACGATCTTTCCAAGCGAGTTGACGGAGGATTGAATGAGCACGTTGGAGATGGAGAAGAGAGAGCCTTGGATTCCCGCGGGGAGACCGATGAGAAGGATCTTGCGAAAAATTCGGAAATCAATGCGCAGATGCTTGAGATCCAGGTGACAAACGCCTTTCTTTCGCATCATATAAACTATGATCAGGATGCAGGACGTCCAATGGGAAGCGGCGGTTGCGATTCCGACACCGCGCGCTCCCTGATGAAAGACAATGACCATGATCAGATTGAGGATCACGTTGACAACGCCTGCGGCGGAGAGAAAGATGAGAGGTCTCACGGTATCTCCTATGGAGCGGAGCATTGTTGCGCAGTAGGTGTAGATCATATGTGCGATCATACCGGAAAAATAGGCTTGCATATAGGGGACTGCCTGTGAGAGGACCGATTCCTCGGTTCCCATCAAACGGAGCAGCGGATCGGCAAGCGTGATGCCGATGACCGAAACGATCAGCCCTGCGAAGAAGGCTGTGACGACCGAGGTGTGTACGATCTGATCGATCTGATCGTATCGCTTTGCTCCGACCGCGTGCGCCACGCAGACACCGGAGCCGAGGGCAAGCCCCGCAAAGAGATTGATAATAAGATTGATGAGCGATCCGCAGGAGCCTACGGCGGCAAGCGCGTTTGCGCGTTCATCTGCGGTTGCGCCACCCCAATGCCCGACGACGATCGTGTCTGCGGTATTGAACAGAAGCTGCAGAATGCCCGTTGCGATCAGCGGAAGGGAAAAGACCAGGATCCTGGAAAGAAGAGGCCCTTGCGTAAAATCGCGGAGCTGTTTTGTGTTTGTCATATCTGCCTCCTTTTCGAGAGGGGTGGTCGGGATAGCTTCATTATATGCGGAATTGCATAAAAAGTCAACGATTTTTGTCTATTTATATAATGAAAAAAACTTTGAAAAAACACTTGACAAGCCGTTGCAATTGTGGTATAATATCTCTACCTCTGCCAAAGGGCTTTTTCTTTGTGCGCAAAAATGCGTACAAAAGGGTGGGTAACGCGCCGTTTCGAGGGATCGAAACTTATTCATCCGCCTTTCAGAGGGAGGTACACGGATGCCCGACAGGGTATCAAAAAAATTCATATGGGAGGTGCCGCTAAATGGCGAATGATGCTCGCGTCAAAATTACTCTCGCATGCACCGAGTGCAAGCAGAGAAACTATGACACAAAGAAAAACAAGAAGAATGACCCGGACAGACTGGAGCTCAT
>JAZQWH010000154.1:0-8066 GCA_045632205.1 Eubacteriales bacterium | reverse complement strand
TGATCGTAATCCGAGACAAATACCGACATCGGAAGCGTGCACATATAGTCGACGATCAGATCCTCTCCCTTGCCGCTTCCCGAAAATCCAAAATTTCGGATATCCGTATTCAAGCGCCTGCAAACAACGTTCGTATAGGCGTTTCCGGGGCGCGAGGGGCATCCACCCTGCGTAATGGAGGAGCCGTAAAACACGATCGGCGCCACAGCTCTGTACGGAATTCCGCCGCCGAGCGTTGCATCCTTCTGCAAGCCGATATGAACCGAGGTGACCTCGTTATAGCTCGGAAAATAGAGCGTAAAATAGCGAAGCTTGCGGGTTTTGAAATCGATCTTTCCACTAAAGCGGTCAATTGCATCCGCCGGTGGAAAAAATTTCGCCATACAGAAGCGGCTGTCAGCCGTATCGGGATCGTCGACGTAAAGGTCAAAGCCCGCGCCGCCCGAGAGCGGCATATGCGGATGGCGGTGGATCTTTGGCATGATCGCGCGAAGCGCAATATAGCGAGAATCGGTCGAAAAGCGCACGCGACAGCCTGCTGTATGCAGATAAAGCTGTGCCACGCCCGAATTTACGTTCAAGCCAACTTCATCGGGCAGGCGCTTGTAGCCCTCCTCGGGTGAGCAATTGTAAAAGCCGTACTTTTCAAACGGCGCATCCATCACGTCGTAAAACGTGACGTCCTCCTCCCCGATCTCCGTCTCCATTTTAAAATTGGGGTCGATCTCCTCAAGTGTAAGCTTTTTCGTTTCCATTTTTCCCTCTCAATAACAAAAAAAGATATGGGCAGCGCACTACCCATATCTTATCATATTTCCTCTTGTCTGTCAAGAGATTCTAAACGAAATCAAGCGTGATAATCGCCAAGGTATTCCTTGGTATTTTCGATCATCGTTGCAAAAAGCTCGCGCTTCTCTTCCTCGGTGAGCGACTTGAGCAGGTGTCCCTTTGCAAATACTTCATAGCATTTCTCAAGGTCTCTTCCAAACGCCGCCTCAACCGTCTCGTTGTTTTCCTCCACGATGCGCTTGATAAGCGGATAGATGGCTTCGGGAATCGCTCCTGCCATAACGGGCTGTACCGAATCGTTGCGGAAGGATGCGTTGGTCTCAACAACGGTGCCGAGAGGCAGATTGGGGATCTGTCCGTAGTTGGGAAGGTTGACGTTGGTAACGAGGTTGCCGAGGCCTAAGATCGCGCGGATCTGACGTACGCCCTCCTCACCGCTTGCCTTGATGACAAATTTCTCCTCACCCGACAAAAGTCTCTCGCTCTTTGCAAGTCTTTCCTTGAGGTCATTTTTTCTCCAGGCAACCGAGGTCAGACCAAAGGACCACCGACGAACGTTTTCGGGATCGTAGAGGTAATCCTCCTTGTCCATAAACTCCGCAAGATGGCGGTCACCTGCAGCGGCGATGTAGCCATACTTGAGGAAGAGATCGAGACGAAGGCGCGCCGCAGACTTGAACGCGTTGTTCATCCAGTTCTCGGGCATATCCTTGACGTAGCCCGTTGCGTGATATTTCTTTGCAAAATCGGTGTAGATCGGGAAGAGATCGTGGTTGAGGTAGCGTGCGCTCGTCAGCCAAGTGAAATGGTTGACACCGACAACGTTAACGGTAACCTTCTTGGTATAATCATCCTCACCGTGCTCAAGGGAGATCTCATCCTCGCCCTTGTAATCGTTGAATGCCTGAGCGAGAAGCTTCTGCGTGCCGAACACCTCGTGGCAGCAGCCGAATGCCTTGATCTCGGGAAATTCCTTGTAAAGCGCGTGTACGCAGATCGCCATCGGATTGGTATAGTTGATGACCCAAGCCTTCGGACAAAATTCGCGGACAGCACGCGCAATCTCCTGCATCATCGGAACGGTACGGAGCGAACGGATGAATCCGCCGGGGCCGGTCGTATCGCCGACAGGCTGATAAACACCGTACTTTTCGGGTGCGTGAACGTCGCTCTCCATCTCGTCAAAGGTACCCGGGAGAATGGAAACAATGACAAAGTTTGCACCCGTAAGTGCCTCTCCGATCGTGGGAACTGCCTTGTACTTCCAATCGCCCATCTCGATACGGTTACCGATGGTCTCGTTATTCTTCGCAGCCTCAAAATCGATATCGTAAAGGTAAACACTGCCCGAAACGTCCTCTGCCCTCGCAAGATCCTTCATCAGCGTCCATGCCCAACCGCGCGAGCCACCGCCGATGTATGCAATCTTGACGTCCTTCGCGCACTTATTCTCGTAGTACATCACAAATACCTCCATATGCTTTTTGATGGTCTCATTATATCACACAAAAGAGCAAGATTATATCAATATATTGCATCTTTTGTTTTTATTTTGCAATATTTTGCTCTATTTTTAGGCATTTTCGCTTGACAAGAGAAAAAAATGAAGGTATAATTACAAGAAAGGGCCTTGAAGGGAGAAGAAAAAATGCCGCAAACCGTTTTTATGCCGACGCAGGATTTTTACATTGAGCGTGCCGTTGCAAAGCAGCAGATGTCCTATATGCACCACCACGAATCCTACGAAATCTATTACACGATCTCGGGTGAGCGCGAATATTTTATTGAAAACAATTTCTTTTTTGCAACCGCGGGCGACTTTGTTCTCATTCCCAAAAATCTGCTTCACCGAACGGCCGGAAAGGGCGCAGACCGATGTCTGATCTATTTTACCGACGAATTTTTGCGCGCTTATTTTACCGAAGAGATGATCTCGCACCTTCTGTGCGGATTCGAGCCTAAGATCTTCCGTCCAAGCGAGGAGCTGCGCGAGCGTTGCGGCACGCTCCTCTCTTCCCTCCTCTCAAGCTATCAGACCAATTCCTCCCCTGCCTGCTTTGCCGCCTATCTCCTCGAGCTTCTTCAGCTCCTATCCACAACGAAAAACCACGCAAAGGTTGCACGCGAGGATGACAGCCGCCTCAACCGAATTCTCTGTTATATCAATGAGAATTATTCCAAATTGGAGCATATCGACGAGATCGCGGATCATTTTTATCTCTCTCGCTCCTACCTCTGCCGTTCTTTTTCAAAGCAAATGGGTGTCACACTCATCTCCTATCTCAACACCGTCAAGATCCGCGCGGCGTGTGACCGATTACAAAAGGACGACCTCGCCATAACCGAGATCGCCCTTCAATGCGGATTCAATTCCTCTGCCTATTTTTGCAAGGTATTCAAGCAGGAAACGGGATTTTCACCAAGAGATTACAAATCTCTTCACCGACAGGATCAGAAGTGAGATTTTCGATGCCGTTGCGGCGTGCAGGAGTAGCAGGAAAGATCCTTTGGTGTCAAGCGCACGAGGATCGTATCCTCCCCGATGCATTCGATCCGATCCCAGGGGATGACAAGATCGTCGCATTTTCCAAATCCGAAAAATCCGTTGCTCCCTCGGATGACCAATGCCAACACGCGCTCACATTCCTTGTCAAACTCAAAATCTCCCGCATATCCAAGCCTTGTTCCGTCACAAAGATTGATGATCTCCAGACACCGAAGATCTGCCGTACTGTACCGCTTCATAAAATCATACTCCCCCCGTATCTCTCATAGCTTCTCACTATGAGTATATGCGGAGGGAGTTCTTTTATTTTCGATTCCTTCGTTTTGTTCCAAGTCTTGGAGCGATTTTTTTGGAGAACGCGTAAAAAACGGGGGCTAACGGCAATGCGAGCGCACCGAAAAGCGACAGAGACGCAAGCTCAAGCGCGCGGTTCAGCGCAGGGAGAGCAAAGCAAAGTCCCGCCAGCAAAAGCGGAGGCGCAAGAAGCACGGTAAAGAACAACCAATCGCGCTTTCGTTCGAGCCGACCTCCCGAAAACACGGAGCCAAAAAGCAAATAGCATTCCAGAGCAAGCAAGCCGAAGAAGAGATACGGCACCGCATCGCCTCCCTCGATCAATCCGATCTGCATAAACACAAAAAGGCAAACCGACAGAGCAAGGGCTGCAAGGATCGGAGCAAGCCAGACACGTCGCTCGGTAACCGTTTTGAGTGCATATTCCGCATTCAATGCGCTCTTGCTTCGCTCGGACGTGCGATCGGCAGGCATACGCAGGATCCAAAGAAGGGAGAGCAGATCCATCACCGCTCCGCCCCACAGGAGCTGTGCCCCCGTCGGATTTCCAACTCCGAGAACCGTTGTAAAAAAGATCCAGGCAATTCGGAGCGCATGAACCGAGATGAGATAATGCCAAAAGGTCATCATTCTCGCCCTCACGTCGCGTGCTACGGAGCATACATATAAAAAGGAAGAAAGTCCGCCGCCCGCGCCGTCTGCTCGCGGCAGGAGCAATTGCGCACGTTGGGAAAGCGCACGGCAAGCACTTCCCTTATCCGCAGTCCGTGCAATTCCAACGGCTTCTCCATCGGTAAGCGGATCACACGCGACACGAAGCTCTGCTTCACTTTGGACAATAGAAGCCTGCATCTCGTCGCCAAGCACAGCAAAGCGACATCCCTTTTGTCTGTACCCGTGCAACAGATCCCGAATCTCACGGGGAGAAAATCCAAAATAGACACGATCGTGCGAAAAACGGGAAGCAAGGGTCTCCCCCTCGCCAAGCTGTGAGCGCCTGCACCGATTTCCCGATAATCCCACGGTGTTTGCATAGTGCAACGTCGATTCCCGATCCTCCGAGAGGAAGAAGGTGACACGCACACCGCCCCGAGAAAGCTTTTCGGTAATAGCGGAAACGTCCTGCAGCAGCCTCTCGCGGCAAGCAAGAACAGCAACCAAAGCAGAAGCATCTCCGTTTTGGCGAATCACGATCGTCGCGCGTGCCCCCTCGCTTTGTGACGATTCGATAAAACGAAGCAGCTCCGCCCGTTTGACCGAATCCAATGGATAGAGAACTCCGTCCTTCTCATAATGCGTGCAGGAATAAAGCAAGCCCTCGCGGTCGGTAAAGCAATAGCGCACGTTAGAATCCTTGTATTCCACCTCAAGAAGAAGGCGGTCGCCCTGATAATAAGCGGTAGCGCGACGGAGACGTACACCGAGGATCCCAAGATCATATCCGCTGACCGATAACAGCTCCTCGCGCAATACGTCATCCTCCAGATCGGCAATCCGACAACGGCTCTGCACGGTTGAAAGACTTGCGGCGGCAGAACGGAAAAGCAACTCCAACGCTTCCGCGGCAGGTGCCAGCAATTCTCCGTTTCCGCCCGCCCAATCGATCTCCCCATCACCGAGTGCGGCACGGTAAAGATGCATGACACCGTCCGACGTGGCGGAAGAGCCAAGCACGATCAGATCGGTCACACGGGAAAGCTTCTCAAGCGCCCCAACCGACTTTGGAACTGCGCGATCTGCCCGACTTGTCGCCGTGCAACGGAGCCCTCCGTCTGCAAAAATTGCGTAAAAGCAAAGCAGCATCAATGCCTGTGCGCCCAAGCCGCAAAGGATTCCGAGCGGCAAAAACGTTCGCATTGCATCAAGTCCTTCGGGCGAGACGAGCAGACCGATCACGGTCATCGGAACAAGCAAAATCAGCAAAAAGAGCGCATATAAGCGAAAGAATGGCAGCAGCTCTGAAAGAGAACGACGGAGCATTCCCTGCTCCTCGGCGGCAACCGAGGGCATCTCCGTAACGGCGCCCATATAGGTATAAGCACCGATCTCTGTCACAACGGCGCGTGCCGTTCCGCAAAGGACCTCGCTTTTTCCGTATAAGATATTCTCACAGCTCGGAGCGGCTACAGTGCTTCCATAGGGGTAGACAAGCTCGGCACGCTTGATCTGCTCCAGCGCAACGCGCTTTCCCACTCCGTCGCGGTAGACCAATCTTGTACGGATCTCTCCGTCCGCTTCGAGCAATCTGCAATCCGCAGGAACCACGTCGCCCGCCTGCAGCAGCAAAATATCTCCGGGAGCAACCCCGCGCGCACTGATCTCAAGCACGCGTCCATCGCGCAAAACAAGCGTTCGCGGCACGCGATAACGAGAAATGATGCGATTGAATTGAAAGATCCGCTCTGTCAAAATCCACGTCAGGATCACAGCACTGAAAAACGAAATGAGCGTTGCGATAGCAGGTGCGGCTTCTGAAAAGAAAACCGATAAAAAGACGGAAAAGAGAAGCAAAAGCACGGAGGGATCGGTCAAAAGAGGCTTCCACACCGAAAACCGACCGCAGCCGCAGACGTCAAAAAGCGTGTTTGGCCCGAATTTGCGTATGCGGGAACGCGCCGCCCTGGGGGAAAGCCCCGAGGCGGCGTTGGTGTGCAATTGTGAGACTGTTGCAGAGGCGGTCATTTTATGCCACTTTACATTCCGATGATCCATAAATCTCTCCGTTATCAATTTGAGATCAGAGGCAGGCGACGGTCAGCTCTTCTCCGTTAAAATCGATCCGCGCCTTCGTGTACGTCTTCTGATAATCCGCGATCATCAGCTCCGCCAAGCGATCCTCCACGTTTCTCTGAATATACCGACGCATATTCCGCGCACCGTACTTGCGCGAGAAGGATTGCTCCGCAATATGCGCTACGGCGGCATCCGTGTAGAGCAGCTCCACCCGTCTCTCCGCCAATGCCTGCTTCAATTCCTCAAGCATAATGCGTGCAATTCTTCCAAAATCCGACTCGTCAAGCGAGCGGAAGGTGATGATCTCATCCACACGATTCAAAAATTCGGGACGCAGGAAGCCTTCAAGCGCCTTTTGAGTCTTGTCATCCTCGGCACGCGCCACATCCTGCGAAAAGCCCGCAAGAGCGGCGGTCTTATCCGATCCCGCATTGGTGGTCATAACGATCACCGTGTTTTCAAAGTTGACCGTTTTTCCGTGTGCATCGGTCACGCGACCGTCATCAAGGATCTGCAACAGAACGTTGAGGACGTCGGGATGCGCCTTTTCGATCTCGTCAAAAAGCACGATCGAATAGGGTCGGCGGCGGATCTTTTCGGTCAGCTGACCCGCATCCTCGTGTCCGACGTATCCGGGAGGCGCTCCGATGATACGGGAAACCGAGTGCTTTTCCATAAACTCCGACATATCCAGACGGATCAGCGTCTCGGGAGAATGGAACAGCTCGTTTGCAAGCGTTTTGACCAGCTCTGTCTTTCCCACACCCGTAGGGCCTGCGAAGATAAAGGACACGGGCTTGCGCTTGTAGGAAATGCCCGCACGGCTGCGCTTGATGGCGCGCGAAACGGCAGAAACGGCTACGTCCTGACCGATAATATGCTCCTTGAGGCGGCTCTCGAGTCGGTCGATCTGCTCAAACTCATTCTCGGTAATATCGGTAGCGGGAACGCCCGTCCAAAGCTCGATGACGTTCGCGATCTCATTTTCGGTCAGCGTAACGCTGTGCAATTCCGGTTCAAGCTCGCTCAGTCTCGCGGAAAGACGAAGCTCCTCGGAGCGAAGCTTGGAGATCTCCTCATATCGGTTGTTCTCGACCTGCTCGTTTCCTGCAATCTCCCCCTCCAGCTCCTCGCGCTCGGTTTTAATGCGCAGAAGCTTATCGCGAATCTCGTAGGATTCATTGACGGGCGCGGAGGAAAGCGAAAGATAGGATGCCGCCTCGTCGATCAGATCGATCGCCTTATCGGGAAGATAGCGCTCGGTAATATAGCGTTCGGAAAGGACAACGGTACGGCGAAGCAGCTCCTCGGGAATCATCACGCCGTGAAACTCCTCGTAGTAATGCTTGATACCTGCCAGCATCTCGACCGTATCCTCGACAGAGGGCTCGTTGACGGTCACAGGCTGGAAGCGGCGTTCAAGTGCCGTATCCTTTTCGATATACTTGCGGTATTCGTTGAGTGTTGTAGCACCGATGATCTGCACCTCGCCGCGGGAAAGCGCGGGCTTGAGGATATTTGCGGCATTCACGCTTCCCTCTGCCTCACCCGCACCGACGATATTGTGCACCTCATCGATGACAAGAATGGCATTGCCGACCTCGTGTACCTCGGCAAGAAGTCCGAGAATACGCGATTCGAACTGTCCGCGGAATTGCGTACCCGCAACCAATGCGGTCAGATCCACAAGATAGATCTCCTTATCACGAAGCTTATAAGGAACGTCCCCTGCGGCAATTCTTTG
>JAZQWH010000153.1:0-8339 GCA_045632205.1 Eubacteriales bacterium | reverse complement strand
TTTCTCCTCAATCCAAAGCATTAGAGCGTTTTGTTCGCAGCGATTTGTCACATCGCTCAAACAAACATCAAAAACCTACTATATTTTACACCATTTTTTGTGATTTTTCAATAGGTTTTTTAATATTTTTCATAATTTTTTTCTTTTTTTTTATGCAATCCGCTTGCCATGTAAAAAATAAAGCTGTTTTTCTTCGTTTTTTTGGAGGAAATATGCATAAAAGTAGTCAAGACAGCTCCAAAGCGTATACCAAACACGCCAAAACGAAGCCGGAAGCGGTTTCCGTTCGCAAAATTCTTCTTCCGAGTCCCGTCGGGTGCAGCCCTGCGCTGATCGCTGCCTCCGCCTCTGCCTGCGAAAATCCGCCCTCGCTTCCGATCACAACCGAAACAGTCGGAAGCTCTCCGTCGGCTTTTGCAGACGTCTTTTTCCATTGCACGATCCATACAGGCAACGGCTCGGTGCCGTCTCCCTCATAGCAGAAGAGCGCCAGATCCGCACGCGAGGCCTCGGCAATCGCCTCCTTGAAGCTAACCGTTGGATGGATCTCGGGCACGATGCCGCGACCGCTCTGCTTTGCCGCCTCCAAGGCGATCCGCTGACGTCTCTCCAGTTTTTTCTGCTCGCCCCCATCCTTCACACGCGCAACGCATCTCTCGCTCTCAAAGGTGGTCAGCTCGGCAACTCCGCACTCAACCGCCTTTTGAATGATGGAATCAAGCTTATCTCCCTTCGTCAACGCCTGATAAACGTGAACCCGATACGGAGGCTCGGTCTCCGCCTTAACGGTTTTGAGAATCCGCGCGCGCACGCAGTCGGGCAAGAATTCGTAAAGCTCGCATTCATATTCATATTTCTGCATATCACAAACCGTGATGTGCTCCCCTGCCGCCATACGAAGCGCACGGGAGATGTGATGGGCATCGTCTCCCGTAACGGTTACGACGTCTCCCTCAATCTGATTTTTTCGAATAAAGAATCTTGGCATGCCGCAAAAAATCCTTTCTGTTTTCTTCCTTTATTTTATCATAGATCGGGCGGTTTGTAAAGAGAAAAGTACGAAATCTCACCCTTCTTATTTTTTGACAAAAAAAGATCCAAGTCAAATGACTTGGATCCTTGAATGGTGGGGACAATTGGGATCGAACCAATGACCTCATGCATGTCAAGCATGCACTCTAACCAGCTGAGCTATGCCCCCGCAACAGATGATATTATAACACATTCAAAACAGAATTGCAAGACCTTTTTGAAAAAAAGTTTTAATTTTTTCAAAAAAATTGCACGCCGACCGGAGCTTGTGTCGATCGGCGTACATTTTTATGATCGGACGACCGTAAAATTACGGGTGGCATCTGCCGCAAGCGGTATATCCGTCCTCAATCAAAGCCGCTCGGTCTCCCGTATAGTCCTCTCTGTTATGCGACAGGATATCCGCAACAGACGAGCAGGTTGGCAAATGAAATATTTTGGTATTGGTATTGAGCACGTAATTCACCTCTCCCCCGCTCGCTCCGCCGTCCTGCGGAGGAACGTAGGTACCGTCAAGTCCATTCTCTCCGGTTGCATAATCGATGGTAATTCCGGGCTGGACGTTATAGACGAACACGTTAAAGCAAACGCCGTCTCCCTCGTCCTCGACCGAATATGCCTCCATCTGCACACCGCGCGCGACAAGCTCGTCGCCCAAAAAGATCGGCGTTACACGGAACAAAACGTGATTTTCCGTTTCCTCGACGTAATCCGCGATCAGATTTTCAAACGGGAGCATTCCGTCCACGTTGAAATAGCGTGTTCCCGTAATCAGATTCTTCTTGTTGGCGTTTTCACCCGTGAGCTGGAAGCCGAGAAGGTGACAGCGGTTATAAACCCATTCGCCATCCACAAGATCTGCATCATAGCGCTTATTTTTCCATCCGGACGGAGTAACGGAGCTGATCTCGCCGCGAGGCTCCGTTGGCATCAGATCGATTCCGACGCACGCGACCGCAATTCCGCATCTTCCCTTTCCGTCAAGCGCGTCATAATACTCATAGCTCTGTGCTGTAACCTGATTTGGAGTAAACTGCGGAACGTTTCCGTTGACGGGCGCATAAGGAGTTCCGTTATATGCGGGAACGGTTGAAAGATCAAGCAGAGGCTTTGTCAGCGCGGGGATCTCCGCATCCTCGGGCAGACCCGTAATGGGGCCGAGCGGCAAGCCGCCTCCATCGGTGGTGGTTGTGATCTCGGTTGTGGGAATTTCGTACGGATTTTCGTCCAAGCAAGAGGAAAGCGAGAGCAGCAGAGCCAAAAGCAGGCTCAACAGGGTAAGTAAGCGTATCTTTTTCACCGTTTCCAAATCTCCTTTGTAATTTTTTCATGCGA
This sequence comes from Eubacteriales bacterium, assembly GCA_045632205.1. GTDB lineage: Bacteria > Bacillota > Clostridia > Oscillospirales > CAG-272 > UMGS1865. The sequence goes on along the minus strand of JAZQWH010000153.1, from coordinate 5,972 downwards.
GGATCCGACAAATTCCTCGGTGCAGATCAAGCGATATCGGGAAAGCGAAATGCCAAAGGTCACGTCGGAGGGATAACGCCGATTCCAACGGTAGAGGATCACGGTATCGATCCTATCCGCATAAGGGGCGGGATCGACCGTTTCAAGAAAGCAATATCCTCCCTCGCATACCTCTGCGGGCGCGTCGGAAATTTCTATTTTCGCATCCTTCCCCTCAAAAAGCTTGGCGGAATACGCAGTGGTATGGAGCGTTTGACCGTTCAGATGACGCACCAGATCGTCAATGAGCAATCGGTCGCGACTTTGACGGCGGTGGTTAAACGCCAGACCGTTTTGATCGTCAATGCAAGCAATGAGCTTCATATGAGCCCCTTTCAGACGTGGTAGATTTTTTGGTAGAGCGCGTCTCGGATGACGGCAAAGCGCGCTTCATCGATGGGAGCCAGGCTTGTCATGATGCGAAGCGGAATACTTCCCTGCCCCACGGAGAGCGCGGGCTGAACGTAGGGGTAATCGTGATAGAACAATCCGTTCCGCTCGTAAAATGCAATGCGACGGCGTGCAAGCTCGGTTTCGGGAAGCTCGACCTCAAGGCACGCCTGTCTCGGGAAGGAATCGATCAGCTCCCTGAGGAAGCGTCCCCCGATTCCGCTATTGCGACATTCGGGGCGCACCGCAAAATGCTCAAGAAAAATGATCTCCTCAAGCTCCCATACCGCCATAAACGCGATCACGCGTCCCTCTCCGTCTCTCGTGCCGTAAACACGATAAGCGGGATCGTCAAACAATGCCCTCTGCTCCTCCTTCGGGCGATGCTCGTCACGCGGAAAGGAAAGATCCATAATCTCCCAGACCGCTTCAAAATCCAATGCTTTGAGTCGTTCGATCATTTTGCAAGCACCCGTGCCTTGAAGTATGCCGCGATCTCCGCCGAGAAGCGTGCCATCGCGGGGAGAAGCTCTGCGGGGAATTTTTTTGCGGAATAGCCGCTCGCCTCCAACGTAATGTCACCGCAATAGCGGTTTCTGCGGAGTGCCTCGATAACAGGCTCGTAATCAATGTCCTGCATAAAGGGGATGGAATGATTATCCTTTTTGGAATTGACGTCGTGAAGGTGGATCGCCGCAAGACGGTCACCGAGCGTATCGATCATCAAGGCGGCATCCTTTTCCATCTCATCGAGATAGCAATGTCCGATATCCAGGCAAGCCACAAAGACGTCGGCAGGCAAAAGATCCATATGTCGCTTAAAGTTTTCGTGATGCGAGCAAGCCGCGGGCGCAAAGAGGCTGCGATCAATCGGATCGTGATTCCACATATTCTCCACCCCGATCTTCACGCCTGCGCGGCGTGCGACGTCCTCGAAATCCCGTCTGTACATCTCCGCATTCTCCTCGGGAGTATAATCGTTGCAGGGATGAACCACGCAGACCTTCGATCCAAGCTCGCCGCTGATCTCGATCGCGCGACGGATCAAGGGGCGCATCTTATCGTTATATTCCTCGTTCCCCTTCTTTGCGGTTGCAAAGGGTGCGTGCGTTTGGTTACAGGGCATACCGATGGAATCCGTATATGCACGGAACGCCCTTGCGCGCTCGATATAATCGTCCGCGAGCAAGATCTCATCCGAAAGTCCGCCCAGAAACATAGAAAAATCATACGCCTCAAAGCCCGCGTCACGAAGCTTGCAAACGATGGTTTTGAGATCTCCCATTCTGCGATAGGAGCTGATTTGTGTGGAAGTAAGCATCATCCGATCCTCCAGAATCTTAACTGATTTTATTATAGCATACAATCCTTTCCGTTGCAAGGCGGTTTGAAAAATATTGCGAAAGAAATCCCGACGGCGGCAAATATACTCTTGAAATATTCTGAATCTCCGTGCGGAAAACGGGACGTTGAACAATGTTCGCGCGGACAAGCCCACGCTCACTGCGCGAGGTTGCTGAGCAACCTTTGCCCGTATGCCGTCTTCGCGGCTACGGTTTCTCGAAGCATTTTTCCGCGCAAAACAAAAACAGACGCCTATTGGCGTCTGTCTTTGTTTGGTGCGGAAAACGGGACTTGAACCCGTACGGTGTGAACCACACGCCCCTCAAACGTGCGCGTCTGCCAGTTCCGCCACTTCCGCATGTTGCTTTTGCTTGTCGCTCACAACATTAACTATTATAGCACTTTTTTTTCAAATGTCAATACCTTTTTTGAAATTTTTTTAAGTTTTTTTATCTTTTTTTGAAATGATCAGAGCTTTAAATATGGTACGCAATCCAGCCACGCAAGCACGCCCCTCTCCGTGTGCCAAAGGCTCGCTTCATTGAAAAAAAGCACTTGCTCTCGCAAGTGCTTTTTTCTGGTGCCGGTAGTCGGGGTCGAACCGACACGGTATCGCTACCACCGGATTTTGAGTCCGGCACGTCTGCCAATTCCATCATACCGGCGTGCACTTGGTTATTATATCACATCAGAATTCAAAAATCAAGCCCTTTTTGAAATATTTTAAAAAAGAAGGAGAAGATTTCTCTTCTCCTTCCGTAAATTCGATTAGATCTCGGGAATCTCGATCTCAACTTCTCTGCCAATGGCTGCGGACTTCGAAATACCGTCGATGATTGCCTGGTTGTACAGGATCTGAGAGGACGGAACGGGAGCCTTGCCGCCATACTTAACAGCGTCGAGGAAGCTACGCATCTTGAGACCGAAGACGTCTTCCTTCTGAGGAATGATCGGGATCTCGGTCTGGGTCTGCTCACCGCAAACCTCGTGGTAGAGGGTCATAGGACCGCCAACGGTTCCGTTCCAGCAGTCGGTGGAAGGAATACGGAGGCTTCCCTTGGTACCCATAATGATGGTGTCACCGGGGGTGTCGAGGTTCATTGCCCATGCAATACGGAAGTCGAGGATGATTCCGCCCTCAAGACGAACGAACGCTGCTGCGAAATCGTCAACACCGAACTTCTCTGCGTACTCGGGATGACCGATCTTTACGTAATTGCTGTAGTTGGGATCGGTTCCGAAGAAGTTGGAGGTGTAGCCCGAAACGGTCAGAGGCTTCGGATAGCCGATTGCGTTGAGGACCATATCGAGGGAGTAGCATCCGATGTCACCGAGTGCACCGATACCGCCGGTCTCCTTCTCAATAAAGGTAGTACCGAAGGGCGTGGGAATACCGCGACGGCGGCCGCCACCGGTCTGGATGTAGTAGATCTTACCGAGTGCGCCGGAATCAACGATCTTCTTGATCATCTTCATATTCGCGTCAAGTCTGGGCTGGAAGCCGATGGAAAGGATCTTTCCGCTCTCCTTCTCTGCCTTCATGATCTCAACAGCCTCGTCAAGGGTTACGGTAAAGGGCTTCTCAAGCAGAACGTGAATGCCCTTCTTCAGCGCGTAAACCGCAGGATCCTTGTGCTGGCAGTTGTAGGTACAAATGCTGACACAGTCAAGGTTGAGGCTCTCGTCGTCGAGCATTTCCTTGTGGGATGCGTAATCGGTCTTAACGCCCTCAATGCCCCACTCCTCAAAGAGTGCCTTTGCCTTGCCGGGGATGAGGTCACAGCCTGCTACGAACTCAACGTCGTCGAACTTGAGCAGACGCTTCAGGTGGGAGCCTGCGATCCAGCCGCATCCGATAATACCGATGCGCACCTTCTTGCTGGAATCAACCGTTTTCTTTTCCTGGTTGTCCATGAAGGCATTCAAATCATTCATTACTGCTGCCATAATAAAAAACCTCCTGAGTTTTTTGTTTTATTTATTAATAGAGCTTACGTATTCAAAGCTCTTTGCGATACTTTCCATCGGAGTCAGGCCCAGAGAGGGATTATCCTGCTCAACAATGACCCACTCAGCGCCGACCTTCTTTGCCGACTCAAGGATCGTGGGGAAATTCTGCATGCCCGATCCAACGGGACGGAACTCGAAGTTGGAGGGACGAACGGGAGCCTTGTTCTCAATTCCGATCAGCTCGTACATATTCTCGGACTTCTCACCGTAGAAATCCTTGAGGTGAACGATGGGAGAACGGTCCTGATACTTGAGCAGGTACTCAGCGGGATTCTCGCCGCCAACGTTGACCCAGCAGGTATCGATCTCGGTCTTGAGCAGATCTGCGGGAATGCTGTCGTAGATGAGATCGAGCACGTACTTGCCTTCCAGCTTGATGAACTCGAAATCGTGGTTGTGATAAAGCATCGTCATCCCCATCTTCTTTGCAACGCCGCAAAGCATCTCGATGTTCTTGATGATGACCATAACGTTTTCGACCGTGGTGAACTCCTTCTTATCCAGGTAAGGAACAACTACGAACTTGCAGCCAATGGTCTTGTACGCGCCGAGAACACCCTCGGGATCTGCAAGCATATCGGCATAAGGAACGTGTGCGGAAATAGGATCGAGTCCGAGATCCTTACAAATGTCGCGAATCTCCTCGGGCGTGTGATTGAACAATCCCGCAAACTCAACGCCATCGTATCCGACTGCCTTGACCTGCTTGAGCGTTGCATAAAGATTTTCCTTCATTTCATTGCGAACAGTAAAAAGCTGTAAGCCAACAGAAAAAGCCATTTTTTCAAATCTCCTTTAGACTGTGGTAATCCGAGGCATAGTTACCCCGTTACAACTTCATTATAGGATATTTTTTGCGACTTGTCAAGACAAATATGAATAAAACACGGACAAATATTGCTATTATTGAGAAATCAATTTTTCTTTCAGAATCTCGTCCGACAAAATATACAGATAGGAAACACGACCGTATTCCTCTATTTTGAGCAGATATTTATTTTCAGCAAAAAGCAAGGCGACGTATTGATAAACCGTTTGTTTACGGCAGGAATCGGCAAGCTGCTTTTTGTTCTCCTTGGTAACAAGCGTCATCGATCGGATGCAATCGGTTCCGATGCGACAAACCGTGCGAATTCTTTGACCGCAGGTCTCCACGATCACGAAGTCGATTTTTCCATCCTCCGTCTCCTCCACGCGGTAGGTATAATGCGTCAGACGGAAGCGCGACAGGAGAAAAATTGCGGGAACGAACGCGATCATAGCAAGCAATTGCCAGACGGCGGGATACGGAGCCTGCGGGTGATATGCGCCGAGAAAGAGCATCGCCCCCAATAGAAACAGCCCGTAAATGATCAGATCTGTGCGGCGGCGATCGCCTTTGGGTTGATATTCGTACATTACAGTCATTCTCCCTTCTCCAATTCACAAAGCAAAAGCTCCTCCAAGAGGATCGGCTCTGCTCTGCCGCGTGAAAGTGCCATTGCACGTCCCTCGATTGCGCGGAGTGCGGCTTTTTTCCCGTTTCGATAATCCTCGACCGCGCGCGCGCATTCACGCATTGCCTCTCCTGCAAGCGCAAGAAGGCTTTCTCGATCGCGGATCACACCAAGCTCCTCCAGACGAACCGTCTCGACGGGATCGAGATCGCTATCCGCCATTCTGACCAGCAGCTTTTTTGCTGTGGAGCTATTGATCTCTCCCTCTCCCAAAAGCGTGCAAAGCGACGCAAGACGGGCGGCGGATACGGGAGAAGCAAAGCACTCCCCCTCCCCGCGCAGGCGCAAAAGATCGGTCAGGATAAGATTGGAAGCAAGCTTTGGATATGCCGTCCCCGACACAACGGCTTCAAAGAAATCCGCAAGGGATGCATCACTCGTCAAAATTGCGCTATCCGACTGCGGCAGATCATATTGCAAGGTTAAACGCCGTGCTCTTTCGTACGGAAGCTCGGGGAGCGCTGCCCTGATCGCTTCTACAAATTTCTCGGAAAGACGGAAGGGCGGAAGATCCGGCTCCGGGAAAAAGCGATAATCCGCCTCGGTCTCCTTGATCCGCATCAGCTTTGTTGTGCCGCTTGCCGCATCGAACCGACGCGTCTCCCGACGGATAGGACGTCCCGCATCCAGCTCCGACGCCTGTCTTTCCGCCTCGTGCGCGATCGCCTTCTCAACGAACGCAAAGGAATTGAT
>JAZQWH010000152.1:0-1223 GCA_045632205.1 Eubacteriales bacterium | reverse complement strand
GTTACGGGGGCTTCACGCTGTCCAAGGATAGCTCGCATGGGCTTCGGGTCCACCGCATCCGACTCAAGCGCCCTGTTCGGACTCGCTTTCGCTGCGCCTCCCCTTTCGGTTAGGCTTGCCGGATACGGTGACTCGCGGACTCATTATGCAAAAGGCAAACGGTCGCGTGCCGAAGCACGCTCCCATAGCTTGTGGACGCACGATTTCAGGTCTGTTTCACTCCGCTAGCAGCGGTTCTTTTCGCCTTTCCCTCGCGGTACTAGTTCGCTATCGGTCATCAGGGAGTATTCAGCCTTGGAGGGTGGTCCCCCCGGATTCGGACGGAGTTTCACGTGCTCCGCCCTACTCGGGATCCTCGTGGGTCCGGTCGGGCTTTCGGCTATGGGGCTGTCACCCGCTGCGGCCCAGCTTTCCAGCTGTGTCCGCCTAGCCTTTCCGGTACCGTGTCCGAGTCCCGCAACCCCGGGAAGCAAGCTTCCCGGTTTGGGCTCCTGCGCTTTCGCTCGCCGCTACTTGCGCAATGTCGTTTGATCTCTTCTCCTTCGGGTACTGAGATGTTTCACTTCCCCGAGTGTCGCTTTCACGGACTATGTATTCATCCGTGAATGACCGCCGATGAAGGCGGCCGGGTTGCCCCATTCGGAAATCCCCGGATCAAAGCCTGTTGACGGCTCCCCGGAGCTTATCGCAGTCTTCCGCGTCCTTCATAGCCTCCTGATGCCAAGGCATCCGTCGTGCGCCCGTATACGCTTAGCAATATGGTGTTCGTCCCCTGCGTTCGCTCCGTTCGGGCCGGATGGCCCTCGCTCGCTGCGGGAACTCAGTCACCTTTTTTGCCTTAATGAGAAATTTCTCGCTTTATGGCGGGGATCGCTCCCCGCCGATCTCGTATATGAGTTGCAATTCTCTTTCAACTTCCAACTGCCTGTTGTCAAAGATCGAACCCGCCTTCGCTCGGAGAGCTTCGGCGCGGTAAACGACCTCCAAAAGAGGACGCTCGAGAAAACAGCAAACGCTCGTGCATGCCCTCCGAAGCCCTGATGGGCGACGGAGGGTTTCACCATCTCTCCCCGAAGGGAGATGTCTCCTTAGAAAGGAGGTGATCCAACCGCTGGTTCCCCAACGGTTACCTTGTTACGACTTCATCCCAATCACCACCCACACCTTAGGCCGACGAATGCCGGACTTCGGGTGCAGACGGCTTTCATGATGTGACGGGCGGT
>JAZQWH010000151.1:0-1151 GCA_045632205.1 Eubacteriales bacterium | reverse complement strand
TGCATTCACCTGCAACCGCAACAAGCTCGGTTTCTCCAATGTTTTGAACCTCGAAATAGAAGAAGTGATCCTCGGCGCTCTTTTTGCCGATGCTCTCGCCGTTCACGAACAACTCAACCTCGGGAAGGTTTGAGTACACGGTTACTTTAGTAACTTCCTCTACTCTGTCAACGTAACGCTTACCGCAGATATGCACGAAGGGATCAACGTCGGGAGAGACGAGCCATGCCTTGTACGCGTAGAACGCATCCTTTTTGTACTTACGGTCGATGGTGATCAGCCCCTTATGATTCTGTCCGTTCTCACCGCCCTCGGCTCTTGCATCCGCGCCGAAGTCAAACATATTCCAAACGTGAGTTGACCAGATATATTTTCTCGTAAAGAGCTGACGGATGAGAGATTCGTGGTAGATCGCCTGATATTCCTCGGTATAATCTCCGCTTTCGGGATTCGAGTTATGCCAATTCAGCGCTTCACAGCCATACTCCGAGCAACCAATGGGCTTGTTCGGATATTTTTCGTGGAACTTATCGTACCAAGTTCCATACTCGTCAAGGCTTCCGCCGTACCAACCGAAATAATGGTTATAGGATACTACGTCGGAGATATGAACGTACTTTTCATCAATATCGCACATGGAGATACAAGCTACCGTTGTGGGACGGGTCTTGTCCATCTCGTGAACAAGATCGTTGAGCTTGTGATGGTTGGCGATCAGATCGGGATCTTTCGCGCCGTCCATCGTGATTTCGTTAGAAAGTCCCCAAACACAAATTGAAGGGTGATTGTAGTTCTGCACGATCAGCTCACGCATCTGCGACATCGTGTTGTCGTTTCCGCCGCTCATATGACGGGAAATATAAGGAATTTCCGCCCAGATCACCATACCGCGCTCGTCGCAAAGATCGTAAAAATACTGATCGTGTTGATAGTGCGCAAGGCGGATGGTATTCGCGCCAACCTCGCAAATGAGATCCATATCCTCAAGGTGATGCTCGGGAAGAAGCGCGTTACCGATCTGCCATCTGTCCTGATGACGGCTGACACCGTGGAGAGGATATTCCTTTCCGTTGAGAATAAAACCGTTCTCAGCATCAATACGGAAGGTACGGCAGCCGAAACGCGAGGATATCTGATCGATTTTCTCGCCC
>JAZQWH010000150.1:0-1651 GCA_045632205.1 Eubacteriales bacterium | reverse complement strand
CCCACACCACATCCGTCACTTCGTGACACCTTCTCCTCAAGGAGAAGGCTTTTTTTATCAAAGCGAGCATTGGGAAAAACAATTTGGAATTCTATACACTGTTCGCTTTTCTCCTCATCCACCGCTTCGCGGTCCCCCTTCCCCGCTGGGGAAGGCTATTGTGTGCAGTGCGAACATCACATACAAAGATAAAGTAATATCGGTGATTTTTTAGGGTTGGTGGCCCCTAAAAAATGTGCGGCAGCAAATCTAAAAAACTGTCCGCAAACAAAAAAGTCTGCACCCCTGACAAAAGTCAGAGGCACAGACTAACCAATCCGATTCACCCAAAACCTTTTTTTAAAAGGTTTTGAAAGGGTTATAGGGAAAACTTTTCCTTAAAAAGTTTTCCCTAAAAAATCCCTAATAAAATCCCTTACCCCTCATCATACTTTTGAATAAACGAGGTTTATACCATGAGCAATTTGCAAGAGAAGGACAGGCAATACATAGCGAACACGTACGCGCGGTTTCCGGTTGCGTTGAAGTCGGGAAAGGGCTCGGAGGTGTTTGACGAGGACGGAAAGAGATACATTGACATGGGCTCGGGCATTGGCGTCACGGCGTTTGGAATTGCCGACGACGAGTGGGTTGCGGCGGTAACGGCGCAGCTTTCGACGCTCCAGCACACGTCCAATCTCTACTACACCGAGCCTTGCGTGCGCTTGGCGGAGATGCTTTGCACGCGCACGGGAATGAAGAAGGTCTTTTTCTCCAACTCGGGCGCGGAGGCGAACGAATGCGCCATCAAGGTGGCGAGAAAATATGCCGCGGAGCGCCACGGAGCGGATTGCTACACGGTCGTCACGCTCGAAAAAAGCTTCCACGGTCGCACACTCACGACCTTGGCGGCTACGGGACAGGAGGTCTTTCACAAGCTCTTCACTCCCCTCACGCCGGGCTTTGTCCACGCACCTGCGAACGATTTTGACGCGCTTGTTGCCTGCGTTGAGGCACAAAAGACCGCCGCAATTATGATCGAATGCGTGCAGGGCGAGGGCGGCGTCATTGCGCTCGATCCCGAATTTGTCCAAAAGACCGCGGCTTACGCCAAGGAGCACGACATCATTCTGATCGTCGACGAGGTGCAGACGGGTAACGGGCGTACGGGCAAGCTCTATGCTTACGAAAACTACGGCATCACCCCCGACGTCGTCTCGACCGCGAAGGGACTTGGCGGCGGACTTCCGCTCGGCGCAACGCTGATGAGCGAAAAGGTGGAGGACGTGCTGGGCAAGAGCGACCACGGCTCGACCTTCGGCGGCAATCCCGTTGCAACCGCAGGCGCGTGCAATCTCATCTCCCGCATCGACGAGGCACTCCTTTCATCGGTACGCGAGAAGAGCGCGTATATTTTTGAAGCACTCAAGGACGCAGAGGGCGTCGAATCGGTCAGCGGTCTCGGTCTGATGATCGGAATCAAGACCGTCCGCCCCGCCGCCGACGTTGTTCGCGCGTGTATGGAGCGCGGTGTGCTCTGCCTCACGGCAAAGGACAAGGTGCGCCTCCTCCCTGCCCTCAACATCCCCATGGAGCTTGTCCGTGAGGCGGTCGAGGTCATCAAATCCGTCTGCAAGGAGTAACCGAATATGATGTGGAACGGCAAGAAAAA
>JAZQWH010000149.1:0-1682 GCA_045632205.1 Eubacteriales bacterium | reverse complement strand
AAGGTATAGTGTGTTACACTTATAAAAGCGTATTGTCGGGCGGTAAATATAAGTGAAATGTTTTGCCAAGCAAAACGTGAAATAATGTGCAAGGTTGCTCCGCAACCTTTTCGCACGATTGTGAAATATCTCACGCCGCCTGCGGTTTTGTTCGATGTGAAATGAAATTTGCTCACGTTCGCGAAGCGAACATTTCACATTTGTGAAGCAAATATTTCACCGCGAAGCGATTTCACTTGCCCGAATGGGCAAATTTCGTTGGGCGACCTGCTTTACAGTAGGTCGCCCAAAGCCCCCCCTTTTCTTTTTTGAATCAGACGGTTCCCGATACGGTCAGCACGGTAACGCCCGGAGTCACGCTCCAGATGCCCGTTGCAATATCCTGCGTATAGGTTGCGGCGGGAACGGTGATCTGCCCCGGAACGGTATTGAACTGCCCCGTTGCATCGTTATAGATATACTGCACACCCTCCGTCCAGGTGACTCCGTCAAGGCTGACGGCAACGCCCGAAAGGATGGGATCGAAGAGATCGGAGAGCGCAACGTTATCCGTCGCAACTGCGGGAACGTTGCCGAAATTCTCGATCACAAAGCGATACGTCAGCGTTCCGTTCTCGGTGACGGGAACAGGCTCAACGCTCTTGGTGATGCGAAGCTGCGCTTCCTGCGTGGGCGTGACGGTCTCGGTTACCGTGATCGGTGTCGGAATGCCGTTCCCCGTTACGGTTGCCGTATTCACGATGCTCCCGTCAACTCCGAGAGGCGCAAATCCGTTGACCTGCGCGGTATAGATCAGCACGAGATCACTGTTTGCGGGCAAGGTGATGCCGCCGAACGTGAGCGTGGGCGTGGTGGTTACGGTGGGTGCCGCCTGAAGCACACCGTTGACGAACAGCTTGACAGAGCCATCCACGTAGCTCAAGGGAACGCGCGTCTCGGTTCCCTGCTCGTACGCTCCGAGATCATCAGTGACGGTAAGCCCTGTGATTGCCGTATTCCCCGCATTGACGAGGCTGATGGCATAGGTCACGGTTCCGTCTGCGGAATAGGTGCCCTCAATTGCCGTTTTATTGCCCGAAACGACCTCTAAAATCTCTCCAACGACCACGTTGGAGTTGATTACGGTGTTTTGATAGGATAATTGTGCTTGGTTTGTGAATTGTGCCATAAAGATCTCCTTGTCTTATCTTTCTGAGGGAATCCCCCCTATCATCATATGACAAACGGAAATTCAGCGTGCGGCACACACGCCTCAAAATAAAAAAGCCTCTCAAGCAGGAGGCTTTTTCAGTGCCGATCGCTTTTACAGTGTCAGCAGCTCCGAAAAATTGTAAACGTAGTGATCCGAAACTCTCTTTATCTCCTCTTCATATTCCGCCGAGGAGCTGTCATAAACACCGCAGACCTTCATTCCCGCTTCGGCGGCGGTTTTATCCGCGTTGTAGTTGTCGTCCAAAAAGAGGATCTCGTCCATAGGCTTTCCAATGCGTTCAGCCGCCATACGGTAGATGTTCGGGTCTGCCTTGGTCGTTTGAAAATCGTCGCAGGACCAGACGTTTGTAAAATAGTCAAACAATCCGTTTCTCTTCAGGCAAACGTCAAGCACCGTGTGAGGACTTGCGGTGAGAACGTTGAGGTCTGCCCCTCTGCGCTTCAATTCCTTAATTGCCTCGACCACGCCC
>JAZQWH010000148.1:0-2760 GCA_045632205.1 Eubacteriales bacterium | reverse complement strand
CTCCGCGGGCTGCTTCTTGACCAGCTCGTACTCGTCAAGCAGCTTCGCGATGACCTCCTCGGCACTCGCGCCTCTTGCCCCGCCCTCTGCGGGAACCTCCTTGACGATCTCCTTATACGTCTCGGTGACGACCTTCTCCACCACCTTGTACGGGCCCTTTCCGTTCTCGGGCGGGATCGCCTCGGAGGTGCGCACGACGGTGGTGATGGTATCCGCAGGCAGAGCGATCTCCTCCGCAGCGGTCTCGGCACGCTCCTCAGCGGCGGGCGCTTCGGGCTCTGCGGTCTCCTCGGTCTCTGCCGTCTCCTCGTAAATATAGTCAACAGACGCATCCTCAACGGGTACCTCGACAACGGCGATCGGCTCGTCCGTCTTCCCTTTCTCACGCTTGTCCGCGCGGACAAGCTCCACGCCACGTGCATAGGAAACGACGATCAGCGCGACCAGCACGACCCCCAGCACCGCAGACGCGATCAGCAGCGTATCGATGAGCGAATACGCCACGGGGGAAAGCGCGGTCAGCGCCAGAACGGGAGCAAAGCCGTACTGCCCGTACTGCTCGTACTGCTCGTCCTCCTCACTCTCTCCGTCCTTCTTCTTCGATCCGAGGATCTTGAAAAGAAGAACGCCGATGCCGAAAAGCTCCGCGACCACCACGCACGCAAGGATCGCAACCGCCACCCAGAGGTGTACGTTCGTGATCTCGGGCTTCCACGCCGCCAACATAAATTGAGTATGCAAATCCATGCCCTCCGTTTTCCGCGCGGCTCGCGCCGCACTGTTTCATCTATATTATCACAATTTTTTCCGCTTCGCAAGACTCTCCCTCAAAGCTTTCGGGAGTTTTCATCGCGCGAATCGACCAAAGCCGTCTCCCTCCGTCGCCTGCGGTCAAATTCCCCGCTCCGCGCCCGTTTTCCGACGGTTTTCGCTTTTAGATACAGATATTTATTATATTATACTATATTTTAAAAACTCCGTCAAGGGCTATTGCTCAAAGATTTCACTTTTTCTTGCGTTTTCTCTCCCTTCCCTTCTCAAGATTTTTCAAAACGGTTGACTTTTTCTCTCTCGTCTGCTATAATAAGCGTGAAAATACGCACCAAAGAAAGGACCCTTGATATGAAACAAATGGATTTTACAGGCTGCCGCGTCGTTCCCGTCGTGGTCATCCAAAAGCTTGAGGACACTCTCCCCACCCTGCAGGCGCTCTGCGACGGTGGCGTTCCCACGGCGGAGATCACCTTCCGCACCGCCTGCGCCGCCGATGCCATCCGCGAGGGCGTCAAGGCGTTCCCCGATATGAAGATCGGCGCGGGCACCGTCATCAATGCCGATCAGGCTCGTCAGGCGATCGCCGCAGGCGCAACCTTCATCGTCTCCCCCGGTCTCTCCGTGGGCGTTGCGAAGGTCTGCGAGGAGGCGGATATCCCCTATCTCCCCGGCTGTGTCACCCCCACCGAGATCATGCAAGCACTTGAATTGGGTATCACCACCCTCAAGTTCTTCCCCGCAAACGTCTACGGCGGTCTCTCTGCCATCAAGGCGCTCTCCGCTCCCTTCCCTCAGGTCAAGTTCCTCCCCACCGGCGGCGTCGACCTCTCTAACATCAACGAGTTCCTCGCCTGCGACAAGATCGCTGCCGTCGGCGGTAGCTTTATGATGAAAGGCGACATCGTCGCAAACTGCAAAAAACTGCTCGACACCATCGGTTGATTTGGTGTGTAAAAGGATGTGTGGGGGAGAGGGGGATTTTCTTGAGGAGAAAATCCCCCTCTCCCCCACGCCCCCTCGCCCCAAAAGACCTTTCTAAAAAGGAAATCGTAAAATAAATTTTTAGTCTGTGCCACTGTCGTTTGTCAGAGGTACAGACTTTTTTGTCTGTGGACAGCCTTACAGATTTGCTGCCGCACATTTTTTAGGGGCCGCCAACCCTAAAAAATCACCGATATTAGTTTGCCTTTGGGGTTAGGGGGAACTTTTTGAGAAAAGTTCCCCCTATAACCCCCTCAAAAACTTTTAAAAAGTTTTTGATTGTTTGATCGAAATTTTTAGTCTGTGCCACTGTCCTTAGATGGTGAAACAGACTTTTTTTGTTTTGTTTACAGTTCCAAACAATAGCTGCCGCGACGATTTTGGTACCGCCACCCAAAATCGTCACCGATATTAGTTTGCCCTCGGAGATGTTGTTCGCACTAATCTCAATAGCCTTCCCCAGCGGGGAAGACGGGGACAAACTGCCTTCGGCAGAGGAGGATGAGGAGAAAAGCGTACAATATATGGAATTCAAAATTGCTTTTCCGTATGTTCGCACCAACTAAAAAAGCCTTCTCCTTGAGGAGAAGGTGGATCGCGTCAGCGAGACGGATGTGGTGTGGATTTTAAGCAAAACAAAAACTCTGTGCGTCATCTTAATGCTTCGCACAGCCCCAATAGCCTTCCCCAGCGGGGAAGGTGGCACGCCGCAAGGCGTGACGGATGAGGAGAGTATGTTCCCACGAAACTACAAATCCGTGTGTCATCCTGAGCGGAGAGCGAAGCTCGGAGTCGAACTTTCACGGAGCGACGAGGGAGCGGCGTGAAAGCGCGAGATGCATTGCATCGAAGCGGGATCTACGATGGGACATTGTTGTCTTTTCAAAGGAAAGTAACATTTGTGACAAAAGGAGAGATCGCACCCGTTCACAGATCTCTGCCTCGCTACGCTCGTTGGTTTTGCTTCGTTCATTCTTCACTCCGCAAAACTTCGACTTCGGACTT
>JAZQWH010000147.1:0-11347 GCA_045632205.1 Eubacteriales bacterium | reverse complement strand
GGCAGAAGAGCCAAAGCAAACATAAAAAACGAACGGCAAGGAAAAATCCTTGCCGTTCTTACTTTTTTGATTATTCTTCGATCGGGTAGACCTCGATGACGGGAGACTTCATAACGCCCATGGGAGTGAGCTGATACTCGTAAGCATAAGCCTCACCCGTACGGTACCATCCGGTGGGCCCGATATAGGTTTTGTTGTCACATCTGTGAAGCGTACCGAAGCTATTGATGCGCGTGCCGAAGAGCGTGACGTTGATCTTGTGCTTGCCCGCCTTTACACCGGTCAGCTTGACGGAGAAGGGAGCAAATACGAGCTGCTCGGAGGAGCGGTTGTCAACACCCACGCGGAGCAGCGCGCCGCGGTAATGTGTTGCCTTGATCACGAGATCGCTGTCCTTTTCCAGCTCTACGGGGATCGAATAGGTCAGATTCGCACTGTAGAAGGGGTGTCCGTAGCGCGTGATGTCGCCAAACGGGATTGTGGAAGGTGATTTGATGATTCTTGCCTTGGCGCCCTCGACTACAACACCGAATTCTCCCAACAGGAAGAAGCTCTCAATGCTGATGCGCTTACCGATCGGAACGCGGATGATCAGCTCGTTTTTGCCCTTCTTGAGCTTGGGAAGAGGCATGGTGTGGATGTGGCGGTCGGTAAAGTATCCGTCACGCACAATCTCGACCTGCTCGCCGTTGAGGATGACCTCCTCCGCGGTCTCATAAGCGAGCTTACAAGCAACCTCAATCTCACTTTCAACCGTAAAGCGGAGGAAGGGGAAATGCTCAATGACCTCTTCGGGAATGCACCAGGGCTGAACGTCACATCCGTCTGCCTTCGGGTAATTGTATTCCTTGCGAAGCTTGGAATCAATGCGGAGGATCTCTTCGATCGGCTCATAGGACTTGCCATCCAAGGACCACTCTGCCATATCGAGAACCAATACGTTCGGCTCGCTGCGCTTGTATGCAACCTTATCCTTGCAGTCGATAATTGCAACAGGCTTTTTCTGTGCGACTGCGGTCGGTTTTGAAACGACGTCGGCATCGCTTGCGGGCGTCAGACGGAGCAGCAGGCTATCGGAGGGATAGAGCGTGCGCGGAATGACGGTGAAACCGTTCTTTTTGGTGGTGTAAAGCGGCTCTGTTTTACCTGTGAGCGTGTTGTAGTGCGTAACGTCAAAGGATCCCTTGACCTGGATCAGGAGCTCTTGAGGCTCATATTCCGAAATGTTGAATTCCTCGGGAGTTTGGGGCTCAACGGCGCGCGCAATAAAGAGCCACTTCTCGTTTCCGTCGATTCTCATGTTGTAGATGAGGTTTTTGGTGGGCTTTTCGGCGTTTTCGAGGATGCGGACGTCTCTCTCGGACTCAAGCGCATTCAGAAGTGCGGTTGCAGTGAAGGGAATGGAGCTTGCTTTGGAGAGGAACGCCTTGGGCATTTCTGCTTCCTGCGCATTGATGCAGGTGGGCTCGTTGCCCATGATGATGACCTTTCCTCCGCGACGCTGGAACGCCATCAGAATATCGAGCGTGGACTGACGGATGGTCTCCATACCGGGGACAACGATGGCGTCATACTTCATTTCGCCGACGGTAAGCTTTGCGCCCTTGCCCGTCTTGTGCTGCTCGGGGAGGAGCGATTCGCTGATGAAATCGAAGTCGATCGTTCCGAGGAGGAGCCACTCAATCGTATTTATAAAGTTGCTCTTGAGTTGATTGCAAATGCCTGCGTTTTCAGCCTTGGGACCGTTGTGGAGCCAATAGCTTTCGATTGGATGGATCACGCCGACCTTTACGTCGGGCTTTCCGCGCGTGAGAACGGTGTTCAGACGTGCGAAGTGATCCTCGATGTAGGGATATTCCTTATACCACGCGGACTGATAGTGGATGCTTGCGGGATAATCGCGCTTTGCGGAGCCGCGCATGGAGACCCAGGAGAGGTGGGGAACACGGACGGAAACGCCGAGTGCTGCCTGCCAGTCGCCCTGGAACTTGTGGCCGCGGAAGTCGAAATCCCAGCCCGTAACGCCGTAAAGCTCGGAGAGCATTGCTTCCTTGCCGTATTGGTGGACGGTGGACTGACATTGCTTTGCGGTGGAAAGCTCTACGCGGTTTGCCAGCATATCAATACCGGGGATGCCGAAGCCGCGGTATGCGCGCAATGCTTCGCCAAGCATATTTGATTGGCTGGAAAGCGTAGGCTCCTCCATCATATGACCCGTGAGGGCAATGCCGTTCTCCTCGCACCATTTGCCGCACTGATCCGCAAACGCCTGTGTGAAGCGCTCACAGGAATGATCCTGATAGAGATAACGGATGCGGTTCGGCTCACCGTTCGGGAGATCCCAGACGATCTCGGGGAGCTTTTCGATAATATCTATGCCGTAAGCTGCCTTGAAGGTTTCGGGGAAGGTGTGCGTCCACGCAAATTCAACGTCGCTGTCACTGCTTGCGAAGGGAAGGGTTATCATTCTTCTGAACTGCGGCTCATCGGTAAAGATCGCGGGAACCGAGCCGCCAAAGTCCTTGCCCACCGCATTTTTGTAGCTTTCGTAGGTAACGCGGATGAATTCCTGCATCGTTTCGGGGTCAAGCGTATCTGCATAGGACTGTCCGTTGTACCAGCCCGAGGGCTTGTGAGAAACGACGTAGGCATAGTAGCGTGTGCCGCATACCGCGTCCTCTGCGTTTACGGTTCGGTAGGATGCAAGCGTACCGTCATCGTTGAGCGTGACGTCATAGGCTGCGATCAGATAGGGACGTCCCTCGTTGTGACCCGTGACGGGATCGGTTGCGTTCTCCATTTGATTTTGTGTGAAAACGATCTTTTTCTGGCGCTTTTTGGGATCCTTGGTTACGATTCCGCCTGCTGCGCCCGAGGGCCAACGGTCCTCGTCGTAGAGCCACGCAAGCATCTTTCTGCGCTTTGCTTCCTCATTGCAGGCGTCAACGAGACCCATAAATTCCTCGCTGAGGTAAGGGGTTGCCATACCTGCGCGGGAGTGCATATGGAATCCGCCGAAGCCCATTTCCTGCAGCTCGCCGATCTGGCGGAGCAGCTCGTCCTTTTCGAGCTTGTCATTCCAAGCCCAGAACGGAGTTCCTCTGTATTCAGAGGTGGGGTTCTTGAAGAGCGAAAGGTTTAGCTTTTTCGATTTGTTTTTCGGATACAGCATATCGACCTCCGGTTTTTTATTTTGACTTCTGTCAACTTCATTATATCACGGCAGGGAGATTTTTCAACCCGTTTTTCAAAAAAACAAAAAATATCCCCCATAAAGGAAAAAATGTAACGGATTGACAGGAAAACGATTGTATTTCCATCTTTTTTGTTGAAAAAAACGCTTGACATTTCTGCCGTTTTATGATATGATAAAGAACGGAAATGTAATATTTATATGGTAAGTGATTTCTGCGACTGACGGGTAATGGTGGAGCTCCACCGTGGAACAGAAATCCTGTTACGCCGTCCGTCTGGGCACACTTATTGTTTCGTGAGAAATAGGATAAGTGTGTCTTTTTTGATTTTTTATGACCCAAGGAGGTAATTGTTATGAAAAAAGTCGGAATTGTTATGGGAAGTGCGAGCGATCTGCCCATCGTGCAGAAGGCACTCGATACGCTGGATGCGTTTGAGGTACCCTACGAGGTACACGTGTATTCCGCACACAGAACCCCTGCAGAGGCAGGTGATTTTGCGCGCAACGCACAGAAGAACGGCTTTGGCGTTATGATCGCGGCGGCAGGTATGGCGGCACACCTTGCAGGTGCGATCGCTGCAAACACCACGCTGCCCGTTATCGGCATTCCCTGTAAATCCAGTCAGCTCGACGGTATTGATGCACTTCTTTCCACGGTACAGATGCCCTCCGGTATCCCTGTTGCGACCGTGGCGATCAACGGTGCTGTCAATGCCGCTTTGCTTTCCTGCCAGATCCTCGCTCTTTCCGACGAGACGTTGGCGAAAAAGCTTGCGGACAAGCGTGCGGCAGACGCCGCTGCGGTTCTGGAAAAGGACGCAGAGCTTGCGAAGACACTGAACAAATAATTTCGGGGCGGCTTCGCCCATCATACCAATAAGCAAAGGAGAGCTTCTATGGGAGGATATTTTGGCGCGGTCACGCGCCATGATGCCATTTCGGATGTGTTTTTCGGTACCGATTACCACTCACATCTCGGTACCAAGCGGGCGGGAATTGCCGCGTTCGATCCAGAGATCGGATTGCAGCGCGAGATCCACAACATCGGTAACACCCCCTTCCGCACAAGATTTGAGCATATTTTCGACGAGATGAAGGGGAATTCCTCGATCGGATTTATCAGTGACTGCGATCCGCAGCCGCTCATCATTTCATCCAGACTCGGTGCGTTTGCCATCGGCGTGGTCGGTGTGATCAACAATTCCGAGGATCTCATCCGAACGTATATGTCGGAGAGCGGAGGACATTTTAACGCAATGACAGGAGGCGTGATCAACTCCACCGAGCTGGTCGCGGCGCTGATTGCAAAGAAATCCAGCTTTGAAGAGGGAATCCGATTTGCGCAGGAGCAGATCGAGGGTACCGCGGCGATTCTGATTTTGCGGGACGGAGGTAACATTATTGCCGCGCGAGACCGCCTGGGACGCTTGCCGATGATGATCGGTAAATGCGAGGATGGCTATTGCGTTTCGTTTGAGTCCTTTGCGTATCAGAAGCTGGGCTTTGAGGATGAGAGGGAGCTTGGACCTGCCGAGATCGTGGAGATCTCCGCAGACGGCATTACGCAGCTTGCTCCTCCCGGCAAGGAAATGCGGATCTGCTCCTTCCTTTGGTCTTATTACGGCTACCCGAACGCGACGTACGAGGGTGTGAACGTTGAACTGATGCGCTACCGCAACGGTGCCATCTTGGCACAGCGGGACAAGGAGCTTGGAAATGCCGAGAACGTAGATTATATTGCGGGCATTCCCGATTCGGGAACGCCGCACGCG
The DNA here is from genome assembly GCA_045632205.1 of Eubacteriales bacterium. Lineage (GTDB taxonomy): Bacteria > Bacillota > Clostridia > Oscillospirales > CAG-272 > UMGS1865. The sequence continues at coordinate 6,379 of JAZQWH010000147.1, read as the reverse complement.
ATCGGATACGCCAATGAGAGCGGTGTTCCGTATGCGCGTCCCTACGTCAAATATACGCCCACTTGGGCAAGAAGCTTTATGCCGGGTAACCAGAAGCACCGCAACAAGGTTGCCAAGATGAAGCAGGTTCCCGTGCCGGATCTCATTCAGGATAAGAGCTTACTGTTTGTAGACGACTCGATCGTGCGCGGCACACAGCTCAAGGAGACAAGAGATTTTCTTTACCAGAACGGTGCCAAGGCGATCCACATGCGCTCCGCGTGTCCGCCGATTATGTACTGTTGTAAATACCTCGATTTTTCCCGTAACAAAAACGAGATGGATCTGCTCGCGCGCCGTGTGATCATGGAGCTCGAGGGAGAAGAGGGATTTGCTCATCTGGAGGAGTACAGCGACTCCAATACCGAGCGCGGACAGGCTCTGCGCCGTAAGATCAGCGAGAAGTTCCAGTTCGATTCGCTGGAGTATCAAACGCTGGAGGGTGTGATCAAGGCAATCGGTCTTGATCCTTGTAAACTTTGTACCTATTGTTGGAATGGAAAGGAATAAAAGACATGCATACGAATTCGAAATCTGAAAGCTACGCAGCAGCAGGCGTTGACATTACCGCGGGATACCGTGCGGTAGAACTGATGAAGAAGCACATCAAGCGCACCAGAAACGAGGGATGCCTTGATGACGTTGGAGGCTTTGGCGGTTGCTTCGGTCTTCCCGTGGCAGGTATGGAGGAGCCCGTACTCGTTTCGGGTACCGACGGATGCGGAACCAAGGTCAAGCTTGCGATCCTGATGGATAAGCACGATACGATCGGTATCGATGCTGTCGCAATGTGCGTAAACGACATTATTTGCTGCGGTGCAAAGCCCTTGTTCTTCCTGGACTACATTGCTTGCGGCAAGAATATTCCCGAGAAGATCGCGGCGATCGTCGGCGGTGTTGCCGAGGGCTGCGTACAGTCCGGTGCGGCACTCATCGGCGGTGAGACGGCAGAGCATCCCGGTCTGATGCCCGTTGAGGATTATGACCTCGCAGGCTTTGCGGTCGGTATCGTTGACAAAAAGAAGATCCTTGATAACACCAGAATGGCGGCAGGTGACGTTGTGATCGCACTCGCATCCAGCGGCGTTCATTCCAACGGCTTCTCGCTCGTCCGTAAGGTGTTCGATATTGACAACAACCCCGATTCTCTCTACGTTGCAAACGAGGCGCTTGGCGGCAAGAGCATTGCAGAGACGCTCCTCACCCCCACTCGCATCTACGTCAAGTCCGTACTCAAGCTGCTTGAAACGGTTGACGTCAAGGGCATCAGCCACATCACGGGCGGCGGCTTCTACGAGAATATCCCGCGCTCCATTCCCAAGGGCCTGACCGCAAGGATCGAAAAATCCGCAGTCAAGGTGCTTCCGATCTTCGATCTGATCGCAAAGACGGGCAACGTTCCCGAAAGAGATATGTACAATACTTATAATATGGGAGTTGGTATGAGCATCGTTGTTCCTGCGGCTCAGGTCAATGAGGCTCTTGAAATTCTCCGCGCTTGCGGCGAGGACGCTTACGTCATCGGCGAGATCGTGGAGGGTGACGAAGGCGTGGTGCTTGCATAATGGGGAAGAAACGCATCGCCGTGCTGGTTTCGGGCGGCGGAACCAACCTCCAGGCACTCATTGATGCCGAAAAAGCAGGAATGTTCGGAGAGAGCAGGATCTCGCTTGTGGTTGCCTCCAAGGCAGGCGTTTTTGCACTTGAGAGAGCAGCAAACAACGGAATTCCCTCGACGGTGCTTGCACGCAAGGATTACGCGGATATCGCGGCATACTCCCGTGCGCTTGCCGATACACTGACGGCAGAGAAGATCGACCTCGTCGTGCTCGCAGGATTTTTGACGATCATTGATGAGCAGGTCTACGAGGCATTCCCGAATCGCATCATCAACGTGCATCCTGCACTCATTCCTTCCTTCTGCGGAAAGGGCTATTACGGTCTGCACGTTCACGAGGCGGCACTCGAGAAGGGTGTCAAGGTATCGGGTGCAACCGTACATATCGTTACGCCCGAATGTGATGCAGGTCCCATCATTCTTCAGCGCGCGGTGGAGGTCCGTGAGGACGATACGCCCGAAACGCTTCAGAGAAGAATTATGGAGGAGGCAGAATGGAATATTTTGCCCGAGGCTGTCAAGCTCTTTTGCGAGGACAGACTGACCGTCAAAGATAATAAGGTTTACATTGATAGGAGATAAATAATGAAGGTTTCAACGATTGCAAACGAACTCAATTCTCTTGCGTATCACGGAAGAGGTATTATGATCGGTAAGAGCGCGGACGGCAAGAAGGCTGTCACCGCATACTTTATTATGGGCAGAAGCGTCAATAGCCGTAACCGCGTGTTCGTGGCAGAGGGCGACGCAATGCGTACCAAGGCGTCTGATGAATCCAAGATGGTGGATCCTCATCTCATCATCTATTATCCCGTCCGCGTTCTTGGAAATAAGACGATCGTAACCAATGGAGACCAGACCGACACGATCTACAATCTGATGGACAAGCAGATGACCTTTGAGCAGGCACTCCGCACCCGTGAGTTTGAGGACGATAAGCCCAACTTCACGCCCCGTATTTCGGGTATCATTCACCGCGAGAACGGCACGATGAATTTCGCAATGTCCATTCTCAAGAGCGCTGAGGGCGACGATTCCTCCTGTGAGCGCTTCACTTATGCATATTCCGATCCGCTTGCGGGCAGAGCAAAGTTCATTCATACCTACAACTGTGACGGCGATCCGCTGCCTTCCTTCGAGGGTGAGCCTAAGACGCTGGAGCTGCCTGAGATGGACATTGATGCACTGACCGACCTGATCTGGACTAATCTGAATGAGGATAACAAGGTCTCTCTCTTCGTTCGCTACATCGACATTGCAACCGGTGAGACCGAGACGAGAATCGTCAATAAGAATGCTTGAGGTGTAAAATGAAAGAATTTGAATTGAAATACGGCTGTAACCCCAACCAGAAGCCTGCAAAGATCTTTATGCACGACGGAACCGAGCTGCCCATTGAAATCCTCTGCGGCAGACCCGGATACATCAACTTTCTGGATGCGTTCAACTCCTGGCAGCTTGTCAAGGAGCTGAAGGAGATTCTCGGTATGCCCGCAGTAACCTCCTTCAAGCACGTCAGCCCCACCTCGGCGGCTGTCGGTATTCCGCTTTCCGATGCACTCAAGAAGGCTTGCTTCGTTGACGATATCGAGGGACTTGACGAGTCTCCTCTTGCTTGCGCATACGCCCGTGCAAGAGGTACCGACAGAATGTGCTCCTTCGGTGACTGGGTTGCGCTCTCCGACGTTTGTGACGTAACCACCGCGAAGATGCTCGCGCGCGAGGTCTCCGACGGTATCATCGCTCCCGGCTATGAGCCCGAGGCACTTGAGATCCTCAAGACCAAGAAGAAGGGCGCGTATAACGTCATTGCGATCGATCCCGACTTCGTTCCCGCTCCCATCGAGCATAAGCAGGTTTACGGCATCACCTTCGAGCAGGGAAGAAACAACTTCCGCATCGACCGTGAGCTGCTTTCCAATATTGTAACTGCCAATAAGGATCTTCCCGAGAGTGCGGTCAGAGACCTTATTGTTGCGCTCATCACGCTCAAGTATACGCAGTCCAACTCGGTCTGCTATGCGGTTGACGGACAGGCGATCGGAGTTGGCGCAGGACAGCAGTCGCGCATCCATTGTACGCGTCTGGCAGGCGACAAGGCAAACACCTGGTTCCTCCGTCAGCACGAGAAGGTTCTCAACCTCCCCTTCAAGGCAGATCTTCGCCGTCCCGACCGTGATAACGTCATCGACGGCTATATCAATCAGAATGAAGAGGACGTTTGCGCAGACGGCATCTGGCAGAAGTATTTCACCGAGCAGCCCGCTCCCTTCACTCGCGAGGAGCAGAGAGCGTACCTCGATACCATCGACGGTGTTTCGATCGGATCGGATGCGTTCTTCCCCTTCAGCGATAACATCGAGCGCGCAAAGAGAAGCGGCGTAAAGTACGTTGCAGAGCCCGGCGGCTCCATCCGTGACGATGCGGTTATCGAGTGCTGTGACAAGTACGGTATGGTAATGGCATTCACGGGAATGCGCCTGTTCCATCATTAATCCCGACTGCCAAGGAGAAGAAATATGAAGCTTATGGTTGTTGGTGGCGGCGGAAGAGAGCACGCCATCATAAAGAAATTAAAGGAAAACAAGACGGTAGAGAAGATCTACGCGCTCCCCGGTAACGGCGGTATGGCAGAGGATGCCGAGCTGGTCAACATCGGTGCAAAGGATATTGATGCCATCGTTGATTTTGCTGTCAAGAATGCGATCGATTATGCGGTCGTTGCGCCCGATGATCCGCTCGTGCTCGGTGCGGTCGATGCACTTGAGGCTGTTGGTGTTCCTTGCTTCGGCCCTCGCGCAAACGCAGCGATCATCGAGGGAAGTAAGGTGTTTTCCAAGAATCTGATGAAAAAATACGGCATTCCCACCGCCGAGTACGAGGTATTCGACGATATGGATGCGGCACTGAAGTATCTGGAGACCGCGCCTATCCCTACTGTTATCAAGGCGGATGGCTTGGCACTCGGAAAGGGCGTTATCATCGCGCAGACACGCGAGGAGGCTTGCGATGCCGTTCGCTCTATGATGCAGGATAAGGTCTTTGGTAAGAGCGGAGACCACATTGTTGTGGAGGAATTCCTCACGGGACCCGAGGTGTCCGTGCTTTCCTTTACCGACGGTAAGACCGTCGTTCCTATGGTCTCTTCCATGGATCACAAGAGAGCAGGGGATAACGATACCGGATTGAATACGGGCGGTATGGGTACTGTTGCGCCCAACCCCTATTATACCGATGCGCTTGCAGAGGAATGTATGGAGAAGATCTTCCTGCCCACCATTCACGCGATGAATGCGGAGGGAAGAAGCTTTAAGGGATGCCTGTACTTTGGCTTGATGATCACGCCGAAGGGTCCCAAGGTGATCGAATACAACTGCCGCTTCGGTGATCCCGAGACGCAGGTCGTTCTGCCCTTGCTGGAAAGCGATCTTCTCACGGTGATGCAGGCAACCACCAACGGAACGCTCGCACAGACCGAGGTCAAGTTCCGTGACGGAAACGCTTGCTGCGTGATCATGGCATCGAAGGGATATCCCTCTGCTTACGAGAAGGGCTTTGCAATGACCATTCCCGCAGAGGTAAAGGATAGCGTTTACGTTGCAGGTGCTACGCTGGATGGCGACGTGCTCAAGACCAACGGCGGACGCGTGCTTGGAGTTACCGCAATTGCGGATACGCTCCCCGAGGCGATCGACGCCGCTTACGCAAAGGTAAAAACCGTCCACTTTGAAAACGCATATTATCGCAACGACATCGGAAAACGCGCAATGGAGGCATATAAGAACTAATATGGTATACAGAATTTTTGTTGAAAAGAAGAGCGAGCTGGCTCACGAGGCGAATGCGCTTTGCGCGGAGCTGAAAAATCTGCTCGGCATCAAGAACTTGGTGTCTGTTCGCATCCTGAACCGCTACGATGCGGAAAACATTACCGAGGAGCTGTTTGAAAAGGCTGTTCGCACCATCTTTTCCGAGCCTCAGCTTGATATGGCAACGACCGAGGTCGATGCCAAGGGCGGCATCGTATTTGCGGTAGAGCCCCTGCCCGGTCAGTTTGACCAGAGAGCGGATTCGGCGGCGCAGTGCATTCAGCTGCAGAGCCAGGGCGACCGTCCCACGGTGCATTCCGCAAAGGTCTACGTTCTGAACGGTGATTTGAGCGCCGAGGACGTCGAGGCGATCAAGAAGTACGTTATCAACGCGGTCGAGAGCCGTGAAGCGTCCTTGGAGAAGCCCGAAACCCTCGCAATCGAATACGGAACGCCCACAACCGTTGCCACGGTAACCGGCTTTACGGAGCTGGATGAAAAGGGACTTGCCGATCTGCTTGATCAGCTTGGTCTTGCAATGGACCTGGACGATCTGAAGTTTTTGCAGAACTATTTTAAGAATGAGGAGCATCGTGATCCTACCATCACGGAGATCCGCGTAGTAGATACGTATTGGTCCGACCATTGCCGTCATACCACCTTCTCGACGCATATCGATCAGGTAAAGATCGACGATCCTGCCGTTGCACGCGCATATGAGCGCTATCTGGCAGCTCGCGTTGAGGTTTACGGTGAGGAAAAGGCTGCAAAGCGTCCCCAGACGCTGATGGATATTGCAACCATCGCGGTCAAAACCCTGAAGAAGCGCGGTGTACTGCCCGAATTGGACGAGAGCGAGGAGATCAATGCTTGCTCGATCCACGTTACGGCAACCGTCAACGGCGAGGATCAG
>JAZQWH010000146.1:0-14801 GCA_045632205.1 Eubacteriales bacterium | reverse complement strand
CATGGCTACGATCCGACTTGATCATCTCTCCTCTTTCCGCAAGAGTAGCGGATAGTGGCTGCTCTCCGTGTTGAGAGCTTACAAGCCCAGCAAATTCTATTCCGTAAGCGCCAATGCCCCAGAGCAGGAAGAATATATTTCGTCTTGCTTTTGTGAAATCATCCATAGAAGACGTGTACCTTTTACCAAGTATGATCTCTTCTGCGGCGCTTCCCGACAGAGCAATAACAGCGTTGTCCTCCACTACGTCAATGCTTTCTGTAATGGATTCTTCTCGTACAAAACGAACGTGTCCGCGCACCCGTCCTTGCGGAATGATGGTGGCTGTGGATAAGCTTTCCGGTGCCAATACCAAAGCGGCAACTGCGTGTCCTGCCTCGTGAACGGCAGTTTTCCACTGCTCATCTTTATCGCGGATCTTTCCTTCCAACGAACGGAAAGCAATTCGATTCATTGCACGTTGAATGACCTTCATATCAATGTAATCAAGCCCTTCTTGCATTGCCATAACACCCGCTTCGTTGATCACGCACTCCAGCTGAGCGCCAGAATATCCCGACGTAACTTTGCCGAAATACTCCGTATCGAGCCTTGCTTCCAGGGTGATGGCGGAAAGATAGTATCGAATAATCTCGATTCTGTCTTCAAGTGAAGGGGTGCCTATCTCAATGATCCTATCAAATCTTCCGGAACGCAGCAGTGCCGGGTTGATAAAATCGCATCGGTTACAGGTAGCAACAACCATCACACCGGAATTGTCTTTTTGACCGTCAAGTTCCTGCAAAAGCACTTTCATAATACGGTCGTTACCCTCCATATAATAATGATCACTTCCTTCGGTTATTTTATCGAGTTCATCGATCAGTAAAATACAAGGGGCGCTCTTTCTTGCATCCTCAAATGCTTTGAGAACATACTTTTCAGAATCGTTTCTTGTGCAATCGGCCGAGCGAAGCTCAACAAGCGAGATATCATCACCTGCAATTGCTCTTGCCATAACGGTTTTGCCAACACCGGGGGCACCATACAAGAGAACACCTCTTGGCATTCTTACTCCGGATTTTCTGAATTTTTCAATGTTAAGAAGTAAATTACGAAGTCCGATAAGCTCGTCCTTCTCTTTGTGATAGCCTGCAATACAATTAAATTTGTTCATCTGCAAATCTCCTGAATAATAATTAAAAAATGTTGGTTTGGAAAAAATCATATAATACTTCTATTGCGAGACAAGCAAACGGCCCCTCCTTTATGGCTTGTTCCGAAAAAATATGAAAAACGAGCCAACCGTGATAAATCGGTTGGCTCGTGCCTTCTTGAGAATTATGCAGCGTTTAATCTGCGCGCTGCGTTCTTTTGTGCTGTTTTGCGGAGGACTTCAATGTCGTACTCTCGCTCTATATACTTTATGTAAGTCGGAATCTTTTGCATTGTGCGAATAATAGCACTGTCGCCGTTTGCGCGAGAAAAATCAATCGCACGGTCAAGGATAACTCCGTCGGCAAAGTATTTGTTTACTCTGCGTCTATAATTTTGAGAAAACAGATAGAAGGAATCGTTTTGTGTTGAAAGATAAAAGGTGTGTACACCTGTGGAGGTGGTTTTGCAAGATATGGTATATTTCATCTGCCGGTACTCCTTTAAAATATAATTCCTTTTTGGATTGGGAATCCTGTACGACAGATTTCAAAAACCGAGAAAACCCTTTAAATACAAGGGATTCCCTCGGTTTTCTGCCTTTTGTTCTGTAAAACAAAGTCGATTTTTTGTAGATTTTAAAGGATCTTTAGCTTTGAGTGATAAATTCCGAATAACGGAATGTCACCCAAAGGATCAATCTCCAGTTCATATCGTGGAAGAGCTGATGCGGCAGATGATACCTGATGATAAAAATTATCATTTGCACTACAGATACAAGAGAGGAGAAGCGACTTGAATTTGGTTACTCTGGAATCGTTTTCGTCTAATCGCTCTATCAAAATGTGCATTACGTAATCGGACTTCATTTTTTGTTTTACAAATGCCACACATTGCGACTCAATTTCACGTGTTTTTTCCCAAATAGCTTCCTTTTCTTCGTTTGTAGCCCAACGGAGCTTTTCTCTCTGATCAATAAGCATATTGTTTCTTTTGTTCAGCTCCTCAATGATTTCATTTGCATAACGATATTCGTTATCCAATTTTTTTGGCTCCGACTTGCATAAGAAGTCTGACAGGTTCACTTTTCCGGGAGTGTAATTTTTTCTCTTTGCCTCTGCTATTACTACGTTTTGTAATAATTGCATTGCTGTTTGATATTGGTCAGAATATTTTGAAGATGGATCAACCTCGGCATCATATTGGCTATAACTCTCACGCTTCTTTACCACTTTCATAAACGACGGGCGCAGAGAAAATTCCTCTTTGTCGGTATTATGTTTGTACCTGCTTTTGATTAGTTCAAGTTCAGCCTTAGCGGATATTCCGTAATTTCTTTTTGCTTTGTCAATTTCAATGCCGGATAGTACCGCCAATTTGCAAATATCATAATAAAGCTCTGTATCAAAAACGCCCTTGGCCTTTTTGTCCCAAAAGATGCTGTTCAACCATTGAGACGTATTGATGATCTCGCCGATTTTGTTGTTTGAAATATCTGTATCGATTTCGTGTGTTTTTTTGTTCTCTCTTTTGGCATCAAGAATTCCGACCGGAACTCCAAATAGGGAATAATGTTTCTTTGCTGCACTTAACATAATGGGATTGTTGGTTATAAGCATAGCATCGGAATCAAAATCGCAACCATTTAAGCGATCCATCAGACATTCCTCGATGGAGTTAACACATATAATTTCAGGTGTCAAATTAAACCAAGTGGCATATACATCGGTTTCGTCACAGTGGTTTTTTGCGACAAACAGATTTCCCATTGTAACATGTGGGCTGCGAGCACACAGTATTTCCTCTGCGTCTGTGAAAAAAGAGCTTCTTGCTTCGTTGGCTGCCAGCGCAATAGCTGCAGGCTTGGCGAATTCGAAGCTATGATCGGTAATTGCAGAAAGCATTTCATAGCCGTTGCCAAAAAGCGTTGCATTGGTTCCGTGTACAAGCAACCGCCCTTTTTTCATCTTCTCAAGATAGTCCCTGCGTATATCTTGACGGAAATTGTCATAAAAACGAGTTTTTGAATATTCGTCATTGCGAGAAAGAAGATCAAAATTTACTTGTTTGCGCAATGTGGTAAATTCAAAATCGCCCTCGCCGGATTCTTCTTCGGGGATATCGTATTCGCTATCATCCACTTGCTCGGTATTGTCAATTACAGCATTGCAACGTAGGTAGTGTCTCATATACATGGGATCATTCATCATATTGGACAAATACTCTTGCGCGGGTCTTGTCAGTTCTGCCAGATCGTCTTTGCCAAGTTCGAGTGTGTTGATAAGCTGATAGCTTGTTTGAACCATTTGACCGCCAAAGTTGTGTGTAGGCTTTTCGGTTTTGACAACACCGAAGTTCTCCTCAAGTAATGTCAGCCATAGTTCAATAGCCTCTTTGGTTTTCTCTTCGCACTTGGTTTTGTCTTTTTGCGCCTCATCAGAAAGCTCGCTTTGCTTTAATTTAATGCTTTTTAGACTGGAATATGTAACCACAAGCTTGATGTCGGATACATTTTTCGCTTTCGTGTATCCTTTTGGATGTAATTGCGAAAGATGTGTGATACCGTTTGCCTTGAACCACGCTTGCAGTTTGGTGTTAAATGCACAGGTTTTGAAGAAACGGTTTCGAAGGAGAACCATTCCTTTACCCTTGAGCAAATCGTTATCGTTAAAAATGCTTTCATCAAGTAATGCTTGTCCATCCCAGATTTTGTTTTTTATATAAGCATGTTCCGGAGCAGCAGCAAGTTTGTTTCCGTCCGTTTTTACGGAAATCACATCTTTAAAAAAACAGCTTTCTGCATCGGGTATAAAAAGTATTGCTTCTTTTGGAATTGTAATCTCACATTGCGCATTAGATAGCGTTAATGAAATATAGGATTCCCAAGAGACCTTGTCGGAAATCTTGCTCTCATCAAATCCGCAGGATGACCACTTCATCATTTTCTTTTTTAGCGGCTCAAGAATGAAAAGGCAGTTGCCCTCACGACTGCTACCCGCGCTTCGTTTATATCGTACGTAGGTGTTGATTACAGGAGAGTCTTTTTCTCCTTTTCTTCGCAATGTTTTAATTTTTATTCCTTTTTCGTAAAATAACGCGCGTAATTGTTCGGTGCTTGTTTTTGTTTCTTTGTGGGATTTTCGAAACGTGATATTGATGACAGACAGTGTAGCACCATATTTATCGCTTTGACTATTCTGGTTACATTTTCGGTATTCTTGTAATTCAAAAGATCCTTTAACCTTTCGGTTTTTCTTTTCCTCTTCGTATGCAGATTGCAGTTTTTTCGTTTCAAGACTGTTATATATGCTGGCAGTAAACTTATCAAAATCAATCTTTCCAAATTCGTTGCAAATGCAAAATGGTTCATCTTTTATTACATAATCAAAAAGTTCAGAAGCGTCAATAGATAAAATCTTATATGCTTTTGTTTTATCTTTTGCAGTGTCAGAGTTCACAACTTATACCCCCGGATAAAAACATAATGATCCATTGCATAGATATACTACAGTTGGGATAGCTTTTGCATTTTGATGCACAACAATGCACTGAAATTATTATATCACAATTCGACACTTTTTTCAAGTGTCTCGTCGTTATTGTGCAGGGAAAGCAAAAACAAACACAGCCTACCGCAATGGTGAGGCTGTGTTTTGCTTTACTCCTTCTCTACAAACAGGAGAGATTACTATTAACTACAGGCGAGCAGTGCTTTTTTGAGGTGGATCATCCTGTATCATTGTGTTTGGATGCCGTCCAAAAAATTACCGTAAATTCAAAAGACGTTTCGCGTTTTTTGAAAAAATCAATTCCTTTTCTTCATCGGTAATCAGATCATCCAACAGTACGCCGCCGATATACATGGCAGGATTACACGTCGGATAATCCGATCCAAACAAGAATCTTTCCGGGCCAAATTCATCAATGGCATGCCTCAACATTCCATGCCTGAAGATGCCATATCCCGATAGATCCAAATAATAGTTTTCGCTCATCCTCATACGTTCCATATGTCGTATAAACTCTCCGTATTCTCCGGGATGTGCCGCCACAAAGATAACTCCGGGATGCGCCTTTACCATCTGATCCATCTCGTCTTCACCCATGGAATGACAATTCACGACCATACCGTATTTTTCTGCCTCGTCAAGAATTTCAGAAAATCCGTCGCAGGAATAGTCTTTCCAGCCGTGAAAATAAGGGCACAGTTCTCCAATCAAACGGACTCCCAACTCATGCATTCTGCGGATTTCTCCAATAGATTCCTCCACGTAATCGGGATGAACGTGAAAACCCGGAATATAAAATCCCTGATAATAATTGCGAAGCTGAAGGGCAATTTCATTTTCATCCAGAATTCGTTCCCACACATTGGTATAGGCACCACGATAAGCGCGCGGAGTAAGAACAGAGCCGCAAATATGGGATACTCTCAAATTGTCAAAAAGCTTCTTTGTTCCATCTATGCTCATATTGCAGTATGCCGTATGTGAACAAATATTGTTTCTTTCATCTACAAACGGATGAGTATGAAAATCAATGATTTCAAAATTTTTATATTGCATAAATCCCCCGTCACTCTGATTCGGAATGATAAAAAGCATTCATTGTACAGTATCATTATACAAGATGAAGCGTGGGGTGTCAATATTTTTTGAGCTTTTCTAAGGTGGTTCTGCGATCGTGAGAAATCTTTTTCTTGAAGGGAACCCTTTGCACGTGATAAAGGATAGTCCGTGTATCAAACAAAAGCACAGCCCCACCATTTTGGCGGGACTGTGCTTTTTCTTTATTTCCTCTCCACAAATAGGAGAAGGCGATCTTGCCTAATGTCGAGTAGCCGTTTTTTTAATCTTTATAATATCAATATATCCGTTTCTATACCATCCGGCTGTCATTTTGTCAAGAGAAATAAATTTGATATTGACTTTTTCGTATATATATTATAAAATATAAGAAAGAGATAGAAATATCTGACAGCAAAGGAGAATATTATGAAGCTTGAGGGATTTCCCGACGGTGCGAGGGTTTGCTTTGTGGGTGACAGTCTTGTCGCAAGAAATCAATACCTGCCCGTCATTATTGATGCCTATAAGAAAAGCTACCCGAATTCCGGGATCCGCTTTATCAACTGCGGTGTTTCGGGCGGTACCGCCAAGTACGCGCACGACAGCTTTGAGGACGACGTGCTTCCGCACAAGCCCACGCACGTGCTCGTTGCGTTCGGTGTGAATGATTCGGGACGCACGAGGCTTGAAAAGCCGCGCTCCGAAAAGCGATATGAGGAGCTTCTCGAGCGCTTTGAGTCCTACAAAAAGTATCTTGCGGCGCTCTGTGAAAAGGTGATCGCTTGCGGTGCGGAGCTGATCCTCTGCACGCCCGCTCCTTATGACGAATACACCGAATCACCCGTAACCACGATGCGCGGCGGTGCGGCGCTCATTTGCGAGTACGCAGGCTACGTGCGCTCGCTGGCGCGCGACCGCGGATATACGATGGTGGATATGCACGCGATGCTGACGCGCGCGCTTCAGGTGGAGGAGACTCCCGTATTTGACGTTGACCACGTTCATCCCACCTTCCACGGCTTCTATCTGATGGCAAAATATTTCCTTTCCCTGCAGGGCATTGAGGCACCCGAGGAGGGAGAGCTTCCCGCATATTTCAATGCTTGGCGCGATAAGCTCTTTGTGTTCCGCTCCATCGCGGCGGCAGAGTGTATGATCATCAGGGATTACTTTATGCCGCAGGAGGAGAAGAACGAATTGATGCGTGCGTATCTCGCCGCAGGAAAATGGTCGATCTCCTATTTTGAGACCATAGCCAAGCGCTATCTCGAATTTAAATCGTGTGAGGATGAGCTTCGCCGTGAGGTGGAGGCGATCTACGAGCGCGACATCCTCTCCTGACGTGTTTTATGAAAAGAGGATATCGGATACTTGTATGTGTGGCGGTGCTTGTGCTTTTCGGCTTGTTGCTTGTTCTTCCCGCGTCGGCAGGAGAGGCGACTGCGCGCCTGGATGAGGATACGGCGTGGCTTGCAGAGCAGCTTACCGCACAGATCTCCGAGATCGCCGCGGGAGAACGTGCCTCGTCGGTAATCGAGATCGACGGCGACGCACTTCTCTCACACGGGCTTCGGACGAGATGGACAAAGGAAGAGCTTGGCGTTACGAGCATCGATGATCTTTCTTCGATCCGCGCGCTCTTCTTTTCGCAATTTGCGGATTACAATCGGATCCTGGATGCGCTGCTGCACGATCTTCCGTATGAGATGTATTGGTTTGATAAAACACTTGGGGTGCAGCCCAGCTTCTCCGCGGATCAGGAGGGGGTCGATTTCGACCGTGACGGAGTTGTCGATCGCGTTGATGCGGTCACCGTGACGGGATTGAAGTTTATCTTTGCGGTCAGTGTGCATTATTGCGACGGCGATCTCAACACGGTGAATACCGAAAAGGCTGCTGCAACCTCCTCGGCGATTTCTACGGCGCGCGAGATCGTGGAGACTTATGCCGATCTCCCCGATTACGAAAAGCTGATTGCTTACCGTGATGCGATCTGCTCTCTCGTTTCCTACAATACGGTTGTGGCTGATCCGCAATACACGGGTGGCTACGGAGATCCGTGGCAATTGATCTACGTATTTGATAAAAATCCGCTTACCAACGTCGTCTGCGAGGGATATGCCAAGGCGTTCCAACTTTTGTGTGAGCTGTCCACGTTCGACGGAGACGTGACCTGCTATACGGTGACGGGCACGATGATCGGTGCGACAGGAGCAGGCGGACATATGTGGAATATCGTTTCGATGGAAAATGGGGCTTCCTACCTTGTCGACGTGACCAACTGCGATCGAGGAACGGTCGGAGAGGGTGGCGGCCTGTTTCTGAGCGGCTATGACAGCGAGATCGTAAACGGCTATGAGCTTGACGTTGGCGGCTCGACAGTTACCTACGTTTATGACGTCGGCACAAGAAATCTTTGGGGTGTTGACGCTAATTCGATCCTGCGGCTCGATCCCACCGATTACGAGCCTCCCGCGATTCTGCTTTCGGTGAAATCCGATCTTGTTTACGATGGCTCACCTCTCACGGCAGGGGAGAGTGGGACGGACGTGATCTACCGTGCAAGCAGTACGCTGATGCATACGCTTGCGTGGCGCGTGGAGTGGTATCGGGGAGGTACAAGGCTATCCGAGGCACCTGCCGATGCGGGGACGTATACGGTAAAGGTTTATGCGGAGAGTCAAACCGCACCCGGGGTGACCTTTGAAGCGGAGCTGACAGTGACGGTCGCAAAAGCGCTCCCGACCTATACCCCTCCCACAGATCTGACAGCGACCTATGGTGATGATCTTGCAGGTCTCTCTCTTCCAACGGGCTTTTCGTGGCAGAGCGGCGGCAAGGTGGGAGACGCGGGTGTGCAGAATTTCTTTGTGACCTTCACACCGAACGACACGGTAAATTACGAGACCGTGCGGAACGTTTCGGTTTACGTAACGGTCGACAAGGCGATCCCGACTTATCCCGCACCTGAACGCCTTACGGTGGAATACGGAGACCGTGTGAGTGATCTGGTGCTTTTGCAGGGATTTTCCCCTGCGGTCGATGCAAGCGCTCGCTTCCTTGAGGTCGGAGAAACCTCCGTTATCCTGCGGTTTATACCGACCGATACGAAAAATTATCAAACGGTTGAGAATATTTCCGTTCCCGTTACCGTTTTGCGGCGCGACATTTCCGATGCGACCGTTACGCTTGCGGCAAGCGCGCTTGCCTATACGGGCGGCGAGCTGTTCCCAACGGTTGAGTCTGTCCTGCTGGACGGGTTGACCGTAACCTATGAAATTTCGGGCGAGAGCGCCGTGCGCGCAGGAGCCTATACGTTGACCGTTACGGGTGTCGGAAATTTCACGGGTACCCGCACGGTGGAGTGGAGCATTGTAAAGCTTGGTGCCGATTCCTCCTCGCAGAGCAACGTGGGAGGCGCGGACGGATCTTCCTCCGTCACGACCGATCAAACGCTGACCGTCAATACCGATGAGCTTCCTTGGATGCTGATTCTGATCGTTGGCGGCGGTGCGCTACTTTTGACGGGTGTCATCATTATCATCATTTCGGCAAGCAAACGCCGATAAAAAACAAACAAAAGGAGAACATCATGAAAACAAAGCTTGGTTTCTTTTTCAGACTGTCGCTCATCCTTTTGCCGATCCTTCTCGTTCTTTCCTTTGCCGCGTGCCGCGAGTGCAGGCACGAATGGGGCGAGTGGACGGTCAAGACCGCACCCTCCTGCGAGGCGGCGGGCGAGCGTGTCCGCACCTGCGCGCAGTGTGAGGAGACGCAGACCGAGGCGATCGCGGCGCTGTCGCACGAGTTTTTGACCTATGCATCGAACAATGATGCAAGCTGTGTCAAGAACGCGACCGAGACGGCAACCTGCACGCGCTGTGCGGCAACCGACACGCGTGAGATCGCGAATTCGAAGAATCCCACGGCTCACGCATCGACCGAGACGCGCTATCAGCCGAGCGGAACCGATGCCGAAAAGCACGATAAGGTTCACGCTTGCTGTAACGCGATCATCGAGACCGTGGCACACCGTTGGAATGACGGTGCTCCCGATCCGAACGAGCAGGGCGTAACCGTTTATACCTGTACGGATTGCGGCGCGACCAAGAAGCTGGGCGGCGCGGGGCACACCCACGCGGCAACCAAAATGTCCGCGCACGCCGCAGGCTGCCAGACCTTTGGTAACATTGAATATTGGTATTGCGCGGGATGCGAGACCTACTTTGCCGACGAGGCTCTGACCACCGAGATCTCCGAGCAGGATACGCGCATTCCTCCCTCCCATACGGGCGGAACGGCAACCTGTAACGCACGCGCGATCTGCACGCGTTGCCAAGAACCCTACGGATCGCTCAATCCTGCCAACCACGCGGGAACGGGTACGCAATTTGTACCGCACCCGAGCGATGCCTCCAAGCACCAGAAGAAGCTGACCTGCTGTGGCGCGGTCGTTGAGACGGCAGATCACCGCAACGATTCGGGACGTGTGGACGGCAGCGTAACGGTCTACACCTGTCAGGATTGTCGCAAGGAAACGCGCGTTCCCATCGTGGGACATACGCATACGCCAACCCACGTTCCCGCAAGGGGAGCGTCCTGTACCGTAGCGGGCAACCTCGAGCATTGGTATTGCACGTCCTGCCACAAGTATTTCTCGGATGCGGCGCTGACCCGCGAGGTCACGGAGCAGAGTGTGACGGTCGCGCCTGCTCACACGAGCAATGAATTCACTTATGCGGTCAATGCCACCGATCCCACCAAGCACGATAAGAAGTATGCGTGCTGTGGCACGGTTGCACAAACCGTCGCGCACGAATTTGCGCTTTCGTTTGCTTACGCGGCGACCTGCGAGGCGAACGGATATAATCTGTACACCTGCATCTGCGGTGCGGAGGATACCGAATATACCTCTCCCGCAAAGGGACACAGCGTGGACGAATGGGCGCTTGATCTCGAAACTCCCAAGACGGGCGTGCAGTGTACCTTCGTACAGACCTGGACGGGCCCCTGCTTTACCTGCCGTGAGGAGGTCGAGCGCGAGATGGAGATCGTCCGTCATAGCTATATCGCAACCGTAACCGTATCTCCTACCTGTATGACGGCGGGTGAAAAGACCTACGCCTGCGCTTGCGGTGCGACGCCCGATCCCGAAACCGTCACCGTTGAAATCGATCCCAACGCACACGCGTGGGATAACGGTGTGACCGAGGGTGGCATTACGACCTACACCTGTACCAATCAGGGATGCACCGCGACCAAGACCTCGGTCGTATCAAGCGCGCCCACCGAAACGCTGGATAAGAGCGTTCTGGAGGAGAACGAGGTCGTTTTGAACGAGAATATTGCTCTCAAGCTCGATTCCACGCTTCTCGGTAAGCTGGACGATGCATCGCAGGTTACCGTCACCGCAAATCCCGTATCGGGCGGAACGCGTGACGAGCTGATCGCGGCGTTGCCCGAGGCTCTGCGCGGACAGATCACCGCAGAGACGCCGATCATGGATTTTGCGCTGACGCAGAACGGCGGCGACGTTGATTTTGACGGCGGTAAGATCCACATCACGATGAAATATACTCTGCCCGCAGGTGCCGATGCGGATTGCGTGGCAGTCTGGTACGTCGATTCGCAGGGCTCGCTGAGCTACTATCCCGCAACCTACTATGAGGTGGGAGAGGGAGCAGAGAAGCAGGGCTTTGTCAGCTTCGATGCGGAGCACTTCTCCACCTATCTGCCCGGCATTGCTCCTTCCGAGAATGCCTGCGAGCTGTATGAGCACAATTGGATCACCAACGTTGTTGCTCCCACCTGCACCTCCCGTGGCTACACCGAATATCATTGCCAACGTTGCGGCGAGAGTATGATCGACGATATCCTCTACGCGCTCGGTCACGCATATGAGACCACCGAGATGGTTCCCTCCACCTGCCTGGAGCATGGCTCCAGAACGCAGATCTGTACGCGTGAGGACTGCGATTACGAAAACACGATGGAGCTTCCTCTCGCGGCGCACCGCCTGGAATACGACCGTGAGAAGAGCACGCCCGTCACCTGCACGCAGGATGGCGTGGAGATCCGTTCCTGCGCGGTACAGGGATGTGACTATTTCGAAGAGGACGGAAGAATTGATGCTTGGGGACACCTGAATTTCCGTCCTGTTTCCGCGGCGCTTGCCACGGGGGCTGCCAAGTGTACTGACGGTGTGGTCATCACCTATCAGTGCGGCAACGAATACGACACCGCCAACGGCTACGTGCGCTGCCCTCATACCGAGACGGAAACCGTCTACGAGCATATCAATGAATACGATTTTGCCGATAATAAGTATGATGCCCTGTATGATCCCCGCGAGCCGCAGAGGATTATGCTCGGCTCCTATCTGACCGCCGCAGGCATTTCCTATAACGAGGAGCCTTATCTCGAGATCACGGCGGGCTGCCTCTGCGGAGAAGCACGCGGAGAGATCCGTATTTACAGCGGAGCGGGTATGGACGGAGAGCAGTTGTTCAACTTCTATGGAATGGAAACGGTCTTCCGCGCGGAGGATGCACCGCAACCCGGAAATGATCCCTACGACCGTATCTATACGGCGACCTCCGCCACCTACGTCCCCGGACAGGGTATGGTGGAATCGAATTGGAGCATCTGCTTCCGGCAAAAGCTTACCAAGGACGGTTGCAACTACCGCTATTCCGTAGAGATCGGCTTTGGCTACAATAGCGAGAGCAATGCCTCCGCATCCACGCAGGAGATCCTGCTGGCAACCTATAAGGCTCATAAATACCCCTTGATGGAAACCATCACGCTTGACGATCCCACCAAGACCTGCTATGAAAACTGTCAGACCGCAAACGGATTTGGCTACGGCATCCACGTTACCAGAGCTTGCGCGGAATGTCAGGAGATTATCGAGCAGTTTGATACCTCAGTTAGCTCAAGCTCCTCGCACTACTATTCCTCCAACGTGGAGGTCTATGAGGGCGATCACGGCTTCAAGGCTTACATCAGAACCTGCCCCTGCGGAGCCGTTCGCGTTGATAGAGGAAGCATGAACCACTACGGCGGCGGAGACAGTGCGGGTGTGCAGAGTGTTTTGCAGGGTGATTATCACTTCAGTCAGGAAAGAAAGCAAATTGAGGGCGGAGAGCTTTATATCCTCACGGGCACCTGCGGTAGCGGTGACGATATCGATACCTTCATTTACGCATACGAGCGTCTGACGATCTATCGAGATTGCCGAGTGATCTACACCGATATTCTCTATCTTGATTGCGTCGATGCGGAAAACTACAGAAGCTGTGATAAGGTCGTCGATTGCGGCACGGCTTCTTCCCACGTACACCACGACGAAAAGACCGAAACCGTGGATACCCCCGTTGAGGGCTACCCCTGCTGCATCCGCCACGTGGTGACCAAAACCTGCAAGGATTGCTCCAAGGTTACCTACTACGACGAAAGCATTGTAAACGATCACGAGCCTGTTGAAACGGTCGTCATCGACAAAAAGGGCAACGTGACCGCCACCGCATACTGCGAGACCTGCGGTTACCTCTCCATCGAGGTCAAGGATGCAAACGGAAATAAGCTCCGTACCTACCTTGAGCGTGACTATGTGATGAACGGTATGGTCGATTGGATAGAATACGGCACGATGCTCTGGGAGGTCTCCATTACCACCTACGTTGAGGTGGAAGGCACGTTCACCCCGGATCTGCAGCGTATAGAGTATTACGAGGATGCCACTAAGGAGAATTGCCTTGCCTGGGGAGAGCAGACCATACAGTATTCCTATCGCACCGAGGAGGGCAAGGGATGCTTCCTTGTAATCAGCTCCGCGATGAGCAACTCGCTCGGTGAGTTTATGTATGCAGAGGATGAAATAAACCGTTGTAGATTCGGCGAGGTTGAATCGCAGGAGGCAACCTGTCAGCAACAGGGCTGGAGCAGACAAACCTGCCAAAGCTGCGGTTACGTAAATTATATTGACGGTCCGTACGAGGGCTATCACCACATTTCCGTGTATGAGTATCAGGATCGCACCTGCCTGCAGGACGGCTACGGAAGAGGCTATTGCGAAAACTGTGACTTCTACGAGGAGTATTATTACGATCCGTGCTACGGACACGAGTGGCAGATGGAGTGCGTAGTGAAGAGCAACGGTGTGACGACAACCTACCATCGGTGCTACCGTTGCAATGCATACACGGGAGAATTCCCAGTGCCCATTGGACTTACCGACGTAATGCAGGTCTATACCGAGGACGGATCGGTCAAGATCGCATATCTCAACCGTAACAACGCTGAGGCTACGGAGATCGACGCAACCTACGAGCTGGTTCTCTTCCTCAAGGGAGAAAGAGATCAGTGGGGCAATCCCACACTTTCCACCGACGCGGACGGCGTGCCCGTAACAGAGACGCTTGACGGCATTGCGATCGCTGACATGGACGGCGCACTCACACTCTCCAAGGATGCCGTTGTCGAAGCGATCGGTGACCGCGCGGACGTTGCAGCCGTTTGCCTTGCTGTGACGGACGAGGAAGGAAACGTCACTTATATCGCGATTATCGAAAACGGACTTTGGTAATCAAGTTAATCCCTTTTGCGGGAGCGCCGCTTGGCGCTCCCGCTTTTTCAAAGCGCTTTCACACTCCGACGGAGAGGAAGAAAAAACGGAGGAGGATCAGAACCGCATCGTGACCGAGCCGCAGCGAGAAGTGGTACAAAAATACTCGTGGGTAAAGTCACATTGGTGGCCATTTTGGGTGGTGGTACCAAAATGGCTGCGAGAGCTATTGTTTGGAACTGTAGGGGAAACGAAAAAGACTGTCTCACTGCCTAAGGACAGAGGCACAAAACGCAAGGTTGAATAAAAGCCGCCAAAAACTTTTTTAAAAGTTTTTGAAAGGGTTATAGGGAAAACTTTTTTCAAAAAGTTTTCCCTAATAAAATCCCTTATTATTTCGTAACCATCGTACCGGAGCCTTCGTCGGTGAGAAGCTCCATGAGGATGGAGTGGGGGATACGTCCGTCCATGATGGTGACGTTTTTGACGCCCTCGCGGAGGGCTTCGATGCAGCAATCGACCTTAGGGATCAT
>JAZQWH010000145.1:0-38336 GCA_045632205.1 Eubacteriales bacterium | reverse complement strand
GACGAATCAGGCGCACACCCTGTTATACGCCTGCCTGACGGTGACAAAAAGGTTTATTGGAAGGGCGGCGGCAAGGCGGACAGCCACAAGGCCATCACGGGCATGAGCCTGGGGAGCGTGTATTTCTGCGAGATCAACCTGCTGCATGATTCGATGATACAGGAGTGCTTCCGGCGCACATACGCGGCGAAGGACCGATGGCACATCGCCGATCTGAACCCGCCTCCGCCGGCTGATCCGTGCATTAAAAACGTGCTGAACGTACAGGACTGCCGGTT
Organism: Eubacteriales bacterium; assembly: GCA_045632205.1. Taxonomy (GTDB): domain Bacteria; phylum Bacillota; class Clostridia; order Oscillospirales; family CAG-272; genus UMGS1865. The sequence continues at coordinate 38,058 of JAZQWH010000145.1, read as the reverse complement.
CCTGCATTGGACCTGCGCGGACAACCCGATCCTGACGCCTGAGCGGCTGCGGGAGATCGAGGCGGCCTGCCGGAAAAGCCCGTTCCTGTACAAGCGGGACTGGCTGGGCGAGCGCGTGATCCCGGAGGGCGTAATCTACTGGATGTTCGACCGGGAGAAGCACGTGCTGGAGCGCATTCCGGACGGGTTTACGGCGATGGAAGCGTTCGCGGCGGGCGACGGCGGCACGACGGACGCGACGTCGATCGGATTTTACCTCGCGGGATTCTTCGGGGACCGATACGCGCCGGGGCCGAAGGATTACCGGCTTTATTGTGTGGGGGACTGGTATTACGACGGCGGACAGATGGCCATGAGCGATCAGGCGCGGCACATCGTTGGAGAGTTTTTGCCGTACATGAGGCAGAAATACCGGATCAGGGAAAATGCCGTGTACATTGACCCGGCATGCAAAGCGCTGCGGCTTGAGATTGAGAAGCTCGGAGTGATGACCGAAGGGGCGGATAATAACGCGCATGACGTGAGGGGAGCGGCCAAGGGCCTGCGGTGCGGCATCGAGATGCTGCAGAGCGGGATCAGCGAGGGGCGGTTCTTCCTCGTGGAGGACGCGCAGTATGGGACGGAGCCGTTTGTCAAGGAAGCGGGGCTGTACTGCGTGAACGAGCGCGGGGAACCGGTGGACGCGTACAATCACGTAATGGATGCGACGAGGTACGGGTACAACCATTTCGCCAAAGCATACGGGCTGTGGGGCTTATAACCTCATCCGTCACCCTGACGGGCGACACCTTCCCCAGAGGGGAAGGCTGAGATTGTGTCAAACGAGGAACCGTCCCCTGTTTGATAGAGATGGTGGGGCGCGGGGAGAACGTGTCCTCCCCGATCTTCGTAACAAACGAGGAACCGTCCCCTGTTTGAAAAAGAAAGAGAGAAGAAGCATGAAGACAATGATCGCGATACCGGCCATGGAGCAGATGTTTTCGTGGACGGTGCAGTGCCTTGAAAAGCTGCGGCGCGTGGGCGAGTGCGAGACGGAATTTGTGATCCGGGCGGCGGTGGACACGGCGCGGAACATCCTCGCGAAGAAAGCGCTGGACGGAGGATTTGACAGAATCCTTTGGATAGACAGCGATATGAGCTTCGAGCCGGATATGATGGAGCGGCTGAGCGCGGACCTTGACGCGGGATGGGACGCGGTGACGGGTATCTATTTCAAGCGCACGTTCCCGGTTGAACCCGTGATATACAAGGCGCTGGACATGGAGAAAGAGCGCGACCGGGCGGAAACGTACTGGGATTATCCGGTCGATAGCGTTTTTCCGGTTGCGGGGTTCGGCTTCGGCGGGGTGATGATGCGGACGGATAATCTGCGGACGCTGAAAGAGCCGCCGTTTGACTGTTATCCTGGCATGAGCGAAGATCTGAGCTTTTGCGCGAGGATGGCGGAGCAGGGAAACAGGATGGCATGCGACAGCCGGGTGAAGCTGGGGCATTGCGGGACAATTCTATTCAGCGAAAAGCTGTACAAAAGGCCGGAATAAGGCGGTGAGCCGATGAGGTTACTGGACAGGATCAGGGCAGGATTCAAAAAGGGAGTGAACCGGGCGATGGAGAGCGCAGACCTCTTCAAGAAGGATGTTTTCGAGCTTGACGGCGTTCCCGCTTTCCGCGAGTATTACACGCTGTTTATTTTCGTCTGGCAGGCGATCTACAAGGGATTTTACAGGGCATGGCACGAGGTCCCGATGAAAACCCTGAACGACCCGAAGGGCAAAAAGCGCGTGATGGCGACGATGAACGCGGGCAAAATGGCCTGCGGCCAGATGGCGCGTTACGTTTGGAACGAGCGCTGCGGGATCACGGCGAGCATGGAGGAACGGGACCCGGAGAGCGAAGAGCCGGACCCGCTGAACGAGTTCCTGCAGGAGGTACTGCGGGAAAACCGGTTCGGGATCGCGTTCGGGGATTTGCTGGAAAAGGCGTTTGCCCTTGGCGGAGGCGCGGTCAAAGAGTGGGTTGAAGTGCCGAAGGATGAAAACGGCAACGATCTGGGCGAGGGTAAGATACGGCTGGGGTACACGATGGCAAGCCAGTTCGTCCCCACGGCGTGGGACAATTCCCGCGTGAAGAGCGGGATCTTCGTCAGCCGGGAAGCGAAGGACGGGTATTATTATACGGTGGTCGAGTGGCACAAATGGGACGGGCGCACATACCGGATCACGAATGATTTGTACCGGATGCCGATCAAGGAGACGGAAGAGCCGCAGAACATCCTCGGATGGTGGTATCCGCTCAATGAAATCTATCCGCTGCTGTCGCCGGATACAACGATATCGGACGCGGAGACGGCGTATTTTCAGTATATCCGGCCGTTCGGCGCGAATTACGCGGATGACAACAGCCCGCTCGGCATGAGCATCTACGCGCCCGCGATGAACACGCTGCACGGCATCGATATCATGTTTGACAGCCTGCAGCGCGAGTTTGTTCTCGGCAAAAAGCGGATCATTGCACCGGCGCGGGCGATGCGGATGGCGCCGAACCCGAACGGCGGGGTTCCGCAGAAATATTTTGACGCGGATGACGAGGTATGGGAAGCGCTGGCGACGGACAGCCCGGAGGACCTGAAAATCTATGACAACAGCGTGGAGCTGCGGGTGAATGAGCATATCACGGGGATCAACGGGGAGCTTGCGATACTGTGCAGCCAGATCGGATTTGATCCGGGGACGCTGGCGTTTGACCAGTCGAAGGGGATGAAAACCGCGACCGAGGTGATTTCCGAAAACAGCAAAACCTTCGGGACCGTCAAGGCGCACGAAAACAACATCACAGACGCGCTCGTCGAGATGGTTGACGCGATCTTCGACCTCGCGGCGCGCTACGGGATCACATGGCAGGGCGTCCCGGTCGAGCGGCTGCTGCGCGGCGGGTACAGCGTATCCATCCGATTCGATGACAGCATTATTCAGGACAAGGACGCGGAGATTAACCAGGGCACGATGCTGGTCGGCGCGGGACTGATGAGCAAGCGCAGGTTCATGGTCGACACGCTGGGCCTGACCGAGGAACAGGCGGACGCGGAGCTGGCGCAGATCAAAAGCGAGGGCGTCGGAAACGACGTGGACGTGACAAAGCTGTTCGGCGGGGTTGAGTGATGAATCCGGCGTTCCTGGAAGAGATGGCGTGGTCGATGACAGAGGTCTATGAGAGCTGCGTCGACAAAATCCTGATCAATATGGCGAAATATTTCCCGTACATCAAAGACAGCGATGAAGCGGCGGACGGATTCACCTATCAGAGCCGGATGCTGGCGCAGATCGGGAAAGTGACGCGGGAAAGCGTGGACATCATCGCGAAAACGCTCGGCGGAGCGGATGAAGCGCTGCGGGACGCACTGAGCGCGGCGATCACGGAAGCGCTGAAGAACGAAGAGCCGAAGCTGAGGAAAGCGGCGGAAAAGGGGCTGCTGTACGGGGAAGGATTCGTGCCGCCGGAAGTGACTCCGAATCAGATGCAGGCTTTTCAGATGTATTATAAACAGGCGGCTGGCAAACTGAATCTGGTGAACACCGTGATGCTGGAGAGCACGGAGGCAGCCTACCGGGCGACAGTCGCGGACGCGGCGCAGAAGATCACGGCAACGCAAAGCATCCTGAACACGGAAACCGGCGCGACGATTGCGGGCGTCCAGACGTACAACGAGGCGATGCACAGCGCGGTGCAGCGGATGATTAAGAACGGCCTGACCGGATTCGTGGATCACGGCGGGCATCATTGGAGCCCGGAAGCGTATGTTGCGATGGACGTAAAGACAACGCTTTTCAATACGTCCCGGGAGGCGGTATTCGAGCGGAATGAGGAATACGGGAACGACCTGTATCAGGTGAGCAGCCACAACGGCGCGCGGCCGCTGTGCTATCCGTGGCAGGGGAAGGTGATCAGCCGCGCGGACGCGGCGCGGGACGTGGAGGATTTCGAGGGGAACAAGGTTCACGTATACGCACAGAGCGAGACGAGCTACGGGGAAGCGGCCGGGCTTTTCGGAGTGAACTGCGGACATTATCCGACGGTGTTTATCCCCGGTTTCAGCGTGCTGCGCGGAGAGCCGCAGAATCCCGAGGCGAACGCGGAGACGTACGCGGAGAGCCAGCAGCAGCGGAAGCTTGAGCGGGATCTTCGTGAGGCGCGGCGGGATTTGGAAGTAATGAAAGCGCAGGGGGCGGACGCTGACCGGATACGCGCGCAGGAAGACCGCGTAAACCGGGCAAGCGATAAGATAGATGATTTCTGCGCGGAGACCGGGAGGACGCGTCGGAAGGATCGCGAGTATACTCAGATCAACGCGACGTGGCCGGAAGAATAAAGGGGTGAAAGAATGGGCTGCAATCATGAGCGGTTGAGATGCACGGACAATGTTTTCTTCTGCCTTGACTGCGGGGTGAGGGTGGAACCTCATCCGCCGGCTGCGCCGGCACCTTCCCCAGAGGGGAAGGCTGAGACAGAGGGGAAGGCAAAGAGCAAAGCGGCAGGAAGGAAGGGGAGAAAGTAAATGGTCAGGGTATTGGTCAGTCAGATCATTGTGCAGGGCAAGCGGTATATCGAGGCCGCAGGGTTAAGCACCGATACAAAGCCTACCGGGGACATCATCACCGGGAGCAAGTTCACGGAAGCGGACACGGGCATTGAATATCTGTTTGACGAATCCTCCGGCGGCTGGCAGGCGCAGAACACCGGGAACGGCAGAAGCAGCATCGCCGGAGCCACGGTGACGCTGGGATTGTCCCCGAAGTATGACGGAACCGAAAAGACGCAGACCGTTTCCAGCGTGAAAATCGGCGCGTCTACGCTGACGGAAAACACGGATTACAAAGTGCAGGGCAACAAGGGCACCGAAATCGGCGCGTATACTCTGCGCATTGTCGGCATCGGCTCTTATGCCGGCACGCTCTACGAGGCATGGGAGATCGTGAAGGGCACCGGCTCCGTGGTGGCTTCGCCTGACAGTCTGAGCCTGACCGCAGAGGGCGATGCAGGTACCAGCACACTGACGGTGACCGGCGACGGTGAGATCAGCGTCGAGAGCAGCGCGGAGGCCGTAGCGACGGCGAGCGTCAGCGGCACGACCGTGACCGTCACTCCCCTGACCGCGGGCAGCGCAACCGTGACCGTTACGCTGGCTGAGACGGAGCATTACAGCGGCGATACGGATACCATTTCCGTAACCGTGGAAGCTGCTTCCGATCCTGAAGAGGGCGGCGAATAACCGAATAAACCGTTGAATCAACCGCCTTCGGGCGGTTTTTTCATACAATCCCGTCCGGCGGGACGATAAACGCGCATCGGTGCATCACTCTATCGCACCGCAAAAAGGAGGAGTAATGGCAGGAATCTTTACGCGCGGCGCGCTGGACAAGATCATCCGCAACACGGAGCTGACAGAGGAACAGAAGACGGAGCAGCTTTTCAGCCTGTACGGGCGGGCGCTGGATGACGGGTATATTGCCAAAAGCGCGGCGGAAGAGGCCAAGAACGCGGCGATCGAAGCCGCGAAAGCGGGCTGGCAGCCCGAGAAGGTGGACCCGAAAACAACCGATGAATACAAGGCGCTGCTGAATGAGCGGGACATGCTCCGAGCGATCGGCGGGGATGATTTCGCCAAGGTTAAGCCCAAGTTCAGGGAAATGGTTTTCGGGATGCTGGACCGGGGAGAAAAAGCGGCGGCGGTGGCGGAGCAGCTGACCGGCATCCGGGAAAAATTCGACGAGTATTTCCTGCCGGATGAGCCGCAGAAAACCGACGAGCAGCAGAAAAAGAGCCCGCAGTTTTCCCAGCAGCCGGGGCATGCCGGCACGAATCCGACGAGCGAGGAAGACAAGCTGTATAAGCAGCTTGCCGAACAGTGGAAGTAAGGAGTGAAAAGCAATGCCTTTTAACAACAGCATCAATTATGCGGCGATATTCAATCGCATACTGGACGAAAAATTCTATATCATGCCGAGGACCCTCTGGATGGAGAACACGAATCCCGGCATCCAGTGGATGGGCGGGAAGGAAATCAAGATTCCGTACATCTCCATGAACGGCCTCGGCACGATGAACGGCTACAAGGCGCCGGACGGCGACCTGACACTGGGCTATGAGACCAAACAGTTGCAGTGGTACAGGGGACGGAATTTCGCGATCGGCCGCTATGACGTGGACGAAACGAACATGACCCTGACCGTGGGCAACGCGCTGAGGGTGTTCCTCGCGGAGCATGTGGTCCCCGAAGTGGACCGGCTGCGCATCGCGAAGCTGGCGCAGAGCGCCGTCAATTACGGCAGCGGCTGCATCACGGCGCAGGCGACCGCGAGCATCACGACCGCGAACATCCTCGGCCTCATCCTTGACGATATCGCGAAGGTGCAGAACAAGATCGGCGAAGGCGAGCAGCTGTATATCCAGATCAGCACCACCCTTAAAAACCTGCTGGAGCAGAGCACCCAGCTGACCCGGTATCTCAACGTCCGCGATTATCAGGTACGGAGCGCGACGCTGCGCATCGAGGCGATCAACGACCAGTATCTGATGGGCACGCCCAGCAGCTATATGAACAGCGTTGTCAGGATGAATGACGGCGCGACCAGCGGCCAGACCGTCGGCGGGGTAACCTGGACGAACCTCGGCCCCGGAATCAACTGGATCGTTTCCGCCCGTCAGGTCGCGGATGCCGTGGCCCGTCCCCAGATCACCAAGGTCATCGACCCGGACCAGAATCAGGAAGGCGAGTTCTGGAAGATCATGTTCTCGATCTATCACGGCATGTGGACGATGGACCAGAAAAAGGACGGCGTTGTGGTCAATATGGACACGACGCTCGGACAGTTCACCGTGAGCAGCGAAGCCGGGACCGCGACGATCGGCGACAGCGTGATCACGACCACCGCGACCGTGCCGGAAGACCTGAAGCTGGTCTGGAAGGCCGCGAGCGGCACCGCGCCGAGCGTATCCTTCGGCACCGCGCTGACCTCCGCGAACGGCTGGGCCGACCTGCCCGCAAACGGACTGATCAGCACGACCAACGGATATGGGATCACCGTGGCGCTGGTAGGCAAATCCTCCCTGCTGCCGCTGGCCGCAGGCAATACGACCGTGGTCGCGAAAGCGTCCTGATAGGGGGTGCAGCGCGTGACGGTAGACTTTACATACTACTCGACGGTCTATCTGGGACAGGAGGCCGACGCGACCTCCTTCCCCGCGCTGTGCGCGAGAGCGGAAGACGTGATCGGAGCAATGGCGCGGTGGCAGGACCCTGGGGCGTTCGATCCGTTCCAGTTGACACTGTACAAAAAGGCGATCTGCGCGCAGGTGGATTTCTTCGCGGTAAACGGCCTCGACAGCGTGGCCGGAGGCAACGAGCGGGGGTTCACCGTCGGGAAGGTCAGCATCAGCGGCAAGAGCGGCAGCGACATTGTGCGCAAGGGCGCGATGGCGGGGAACGTTTCCCCGATGGCGCAGCTTTACCTTGAGCAGAGCGGACTGATGAACCCGGCGGTTCCCGTAGCGGAGGGCAGAGTATGCTGAAGCCGATCCCGAAGCGGATTCTGAGGAGCACGGCGACCGTGAGCGTCTGTTCCGGCGTCGATGTGTACCAGAATCAGCTTTACGACACTTACACGGTGAAAAACGTGCACCTGCAGCCGGAGGAAAAAATCGTCAAAACAAAGGACAACACGGACGAACAGCTGACGGGCATCCTGTTCGTGGATCTGCGGCATTCGACACCGGCGCTGGACTGGCGCAGCCTTTTGGAGGCGGCGCACAACAACGGCGGGGACATGCGGATCACGGTGCGCGGAGTGACCTATACGGCGCTCACGGCGGACGGGCTGCGGGACGATACGGACCGGCTGCATCACTGGGAGATAGGGGTGAAATAGCATGGCCGTCAGGGTAAACATCTCAAAGCACGCAGTCATGGCAAAAGTGCGGGACGCATGGAACGCAGGACTGGCGGCGCTGACCGAAGATATCAAAAACGATTGTAATGAATACTGCAAATGGCGTGAGGGTGATCTGAACCGTTCGGCGGACACCCACAGCATCCCGAGCGAGGGGAAGATCATATGGCAGACCCCGTACGCGCGGCGGCAGTATTGGGAAATTCCGACGGCCGTGACCGATGTGAAACCTAACGCGACGTGGAAATGGTGCGAAGTGGCCAAGCGGAAGCACCTGCGGCAATGGGAAGCGCAGGCGCAGCGCGCATTGGAGATGAATCTGAAATGAGCGATACATTCCTTGCATCGAGCGTGATCAATCAGGTGCTGGAGGCGGTGATCGGGCTGATGAACGCGACGGAGCCGTTTGCGCCGGTCACGCGCGGCGCGCTGCCTACAGGGCCGGGCCTGTGCTGCGAGATCGGGCCGAGCATGGCCGAAGTGCTGCACATGGATAAAAATACCGTTGTCCCGCTGGACGTTACGCTGAACGGAAAGCATCCGAACCTTATGACGGTCACGGACGACATGAACAACATCCACAGCGCGCTGACCCGCGCGAAGCGATACCCGAGCGCGGAGAAGTGGCAAATAGTGGATATCGTAAACCGGAACCTCCCGGACCTGATCGGGAGAGAGAATAACAATGATTGGCTGTTGGCATCGGCGCTGACAGTCAAATTTTATTGGCGGGGTGATTAAAAATGCCGAATCTTAATCCGGAATGGGTAGTAAAAATGAGCATCGGTACCTCGGTAACGGGGACGACGTGGACCTACGCGCAGCTGTGCGCGGGAATCACCAATATTGACCCGTCGGTCAATGAGCAGAACCAGCAGGCGTGGTACATGTGCGGCAACGGCGGCGCAAACAACGAAGTGACCGGCATCGCGCCGGAATACGCGGTCAGCGGACACAGGGTCTGGGGCGACGCGGCGCAGGATTATATCGCCGGGCTGAAATACAAGCTGGGCCAGGAGCGGAAATCCAGCGTCAAGGTGGAGCTGTACGACCACACGACCCTGAAAGAGACAATCGTGGCGGATGCCACCATTACCGACATCGTAGATTTCGGCGGCGCGGCGACCGATCTGGTTCCGTTCAGCTGCACAATCAGGATCAACGGGATTCCGACGGTAACAACGGCGGCGTAAGGATCAGGGGGGAGGGGAAACCCTCCCCGTTTTTTTGGAGAGAAGGAGAAGAAAGCATGTTCCAGATGAGCCTTAACCGGGTGCATGACACCGTAAGAGTGCACGAAGGAAACGAAAATATCATACTGAAGGTGAACGGCGACCCGATGCGGATGGTGGCCGGACTGTCACAGGCGCAGAAAATGCTCAAGGCGCTGAACGCGGAGAGCACGGAGGAGGAGCGGGACGCGGCGGCAATGTATTTCGCGCAGGTCATCTTCGGAAAAGAGCAGGCCGAGCGGCTGAAAGAGTTTTACCATCAGGACGCGGAGTGCATGGTGCTGCTGTGCGGGCGGTATTTTTCCGGGAGACTGAGTAAGCTGATCACGCGGGCGCAGAAGCGGAACCGGGTGAAAAAATGAAGCTGCAGGACAGGCTGCCGGATTCGGTCACGGTCGGACGGCGGAGGTACAGGCTGAATCTCGATTTTCGGAACGTGCTGCGGATGATGGACACGCTCAGCCGGGATGATTTGACGTTTGAGGCGCGGGAGTATATCGCGCTGAAATGCATCCGGAGGCGCGCGCCGAAGAACGCGCAGGAAGTGATGACGGCCGTCCGGGCGCTGCTTTTCCCGGAAACGAAGCAAAGCGCCGCGAAAGAAAAACTGACGGATTTCGTGCAGGACGCGGACCTGATCCGGGCGGCGTTTCTGCAGGCGTACGGAATCAATCTGTGGCGGGACGGGCTGCACTGGTTCGAGTTTTCGAGCCTGCTGCACGGATTGCCGGAGGGCAGCAGATACAGCGAGGTGATCGGTATCCGGGCGCGTCCGATGCCGAAACCGACAAAATACAACGCGGAAGAACGGCAATGGCTGGCGAAAGCCAAGGCGGAATACGCGGTGCGGATGACGGACAAAGAGCAGGAGCAGAGCCTGAAGGACGGGCTGCGGCGGGTGGCCGAGAGCCTGATAGCATTGGCAGAGGCAGGTGGAAAGAATGGCTGACGGGCAGGTTGTATTTGACATCAGCGCGGATGGGAAAAAGGCGTACGCGACAATCGATGATGTGACGCGGGCGATGGCAAAGGCAGGGAAGGATTGGGAGAAGACGGCGGAAGATTCCGCAGAGGGGATGCAGAAATCCTTCGCCAAAGCATTGGACATCAACCGAGTCAAGGACTGGGCGCTGCAGGCCGGGAAAGCGCTGCTCGATTTCGGCAAGGAAGCGCTGAGCGCGGCGAGCGACCTCGAAGAAGTGCAAAACGTAGTGGATGTAACCTTCGGGGAAAACGCGGCGAAAATTGACAGCTGGGCCAAGACCGCGATCAGCCAGTTCGGATTGACGGAGACGAAAGCAAAGCAGTTCGCCTCGACGCTCGGAGCGATGATGAAAAGCGCGGGCGTGAGCGGCGACAGCATCGTGAGCATGTCCGAGAATATGGCCGGGCTGGCGGCGGACATGGCGAGCTTTTATAACCTCGATTTTGAAACGGCTTTCCAGAAAATCCGCAGCGGCATTTCGGGAGAAACGGAGCCGCTGAAGCAGCTCGGAATCAATATGAGCGTGGCGAACCTGAACGCGTACGCGCTGAAGCAGGGGCTTGAAAAAACGTTTGACCAGATGACGCAGGGCGAACAGACGATGCTGCGTTATCAGTACATCATGAGCGCGACGGCGGACGCGCAGGGTGATTTTGCGCGCACGTCCGACGGATTTGCCAACTCACAGCGGCTGCTGGAGAGCAATTTTGAACAGCTGCAGGTCAAAGCCGGGCAGCTGCTCGTCGGACCGCTGGCGGAGCTGACCACGTGGGCAAACACAACGCTGGACAAGCTGCTGAATCCGGGGGACAGGACCGTTCTGGACACGTTTAAGGAAATTGATCTCGACACGGCGAACAAGCTGGCGGAGCTGGAAAAGATCACCGGGGAAGCCAATGTCCTGATCGGCGTGCTGGAAAGCATCGCATCGAAGGACGTGCATGCAACCGGCTTCGAGACGGCGGTCGGAATCATCAGCAGTGATATGGGGAGCCTCGAAAGCGCAATCCAGAAGGCGCGGGATGGGAACTTCGCCGGCGCGCTCGGGGATATCACGGGCGCGCTGGAAATGGAGACCGGGATTGACGCGAGCGTATGGGCGGATTTCCTGCAGGCCATCAGCGAGGACCTGCCGGCCGCGACGAACGCGACAAGCGGCGACGGCGGAAATACGGCGGCATTCCTGAAAGCGGCGGGCGAGAACGCCAAAAAGCTTGGCGACAAATATCCCGGGATGTGGGGCGAGCTGCTGAACGTGCTGGGCGCGGAGGGTACGAAGAATGCGCTGCAGTGGTTCCAGACATACAGCGATAGCGCCGGAACGCTCGGTATATTGGCAAGCGGCGCAAACGAACTGAACAGACAAGCGGCGAACAAATGGTCCGGGTTTGTCGGCGCGTTTGCCAATTCCGAGGGATTCAAGAGCGCGCTGAGCGCGGCGAAGCAAAACGATTATCCGTCGGTTGTGAGCGGACTGGCTGAAGCAATGAGTTCGATTACCGACGTTCCGGCGGATAAATGGAACACGTTGCTGGGAGAAATCAAAAACAATCTGCCGGATACGAACAATATGACGGCGGAGGAGACGACGAGCGCGTTTCTGGACGCGGCGGCGGACGCGGCAAACAAGCTGGGCGGGGAGTATCCCGGATATTGGAAGCAGCTGGTAGAAGCGCTGGGCAGCGACAACGCGGCGGCAATGATCGGGAGCCTGAATGAAGGAGAAGGCGCTGCGGAATACCTGCAGGGCATCGCGCAGAACGCGAACCGGCTTTCGATCAACGCTGGGGACAGATGGAAAAAACTGATTGAGGGATTTAAGGATAACGACGCGTTCAAGGGCGTTTTGAGCGCGGCACGGGAAAACGATTATCCCAGTGTGGTCAGCAACCTCGCGTCCGCGCTGGGTAACATTACCGGAGTGCCGGAAGGAAGCTGGAGCACGTTGCTGGGTGAGATCAGCGATCTTCCGAGCATGGAAGGCGCGGGGAGTGTGACGGATTTCCTTTCCGCCGGTGCGGACGCGGCGATCAAGCTGGGTGGCGAGTATCCAGAGTATTGGAAAAAATTGGTTGAAGTGCTCGGCACGGATAACGCGGCGGCCATGGTCGAAGCGCTGAGCGGCGGGGAGTACGCGGGAACCTATCTCGGGACCATCGCCGACAGCGCAAACAAACTGGACGCGAGCAGCAGGGACCACTGGGCCGGATGGATGAGGGCCGTGCAGAGCGTCACGGGAACGACGTTCGGCAAAAATCTGAGAGACAGCACGGCGAACATCAACAAGCTGGCCAAAGCGCTCAGCGGCGAAGACGTGCAGCAGAGCAGGGCGGCGGCATTCCAGAGCCTGATCAGCACACTGGCAGCGGATTCCGCGTCACTGGCCGAACTGGGCGGGACCGATCAGACGGGCGTGATAGAGTTTCTGCAGAATTTAGCATCGGAGGCAAACAAACTGGACCCGGACAGCGCGGATGGATGGGACGTACTGCTGACGGCGCTCGCGACCGGATTCAGCGGGAAACTGGGTTCGGAAGAAGGCAAGACATATCGGGACACGATGGCCGAATACTTCCTGAGCCTTGGGAATAAGAGCGAAGCGGCGGTGGCCGGGTTGAAAGCGCTCGGATATTCGACGGATGAAATAGACGAGAGTCAGCAGATGTGGCTGCAGACCATCCAGAAGCTGGCGAAGACCATTCCCGGGCTGGCGGATATCGTGAACACGGAAACCGGAGCCGTGGAGGGCGGAGCGGACGCGCTGCGGGATTATGTAGAGGAGTATAAACGGCAGCAGGAAGGGTTGCTTCTGTGGAAAGCTCATTTTGCGAAAAAAGAGGCGCTCGCGGCGGAAAATGACAGTATGGTGGGCAGGAAGCTCGACGTCCTTACGGCGCAGCGGAGAGTGGAGCGAGTATATCAGGAAGCTGAGATGGTCCTTGGCGCTGACGTAATCGATTACGTAAAAGAATGGTCAGATCAATATCCCTTCGTTAAAAAGATGTTCTACGATGACGCGCGGAATCACGTCTTCGGGGAGGTGCACCTTGCAGAGGGTGAAGAGGGAGAAAAACAGATCGAGGCCATCAATAAATATTTGGACGCGAAAGCATCCCTGAACGATGCCGAAAGGGATTATCAGACGAGCGTGGAAAGCCTGACGCAGGCGGAGCAGAACCTTCAGGATGAAGAAGCCGCGCTGAATGGAATGTACGCAGATTCCCGGGAGGCAGCGGAAGAAGCGGCGAACGCGACGAATGATTACGGTGACGCGGTTGAAAGCGCGACATCGAAAGCGACAACGGCGCTGGGGGAAGCGCTTACCGAGCTTGAAAATTACGTAAACGGCGTCAAGCAGGCGACAGAGAGCAGCGTGAGCAGCGTTATCAAAGGCTTCGGGATGATTGAGACTCCGGCAGACAAGGCACGGAAGAAGGTCAAGGACCTGAAGCAGCAGCTTACAGAGCTGAAGGAAGGCGGAGACAGTTCCGGGATTATCAAATCCATGGGCGAAGCGGAAGCCGAGATTCCGACCATTAGCAATATGACCGAGGCGCTCAAGGATCAGCTGAAGTATATGCAGGAATATCAGGCAAACATGGCAAAGGCGCGAGCCTTGGGCGTGAGCGAAGACATTCTTGCCATGCTGAGTGACGGAAGCGTGGAAAGCTTTGACTATCTGGCAGCGCTCGCCAGCGGGGACGGAGACATCGAAGCGCTGAATGCCGTATACAAGCAGATTCAGGACGAAAAAGGCATATTCGTGGACGCGCTGACCGAATCGAAGCTGAAAGCTGACAAAGTATACGACGAACTGGCCGCAAAGGCGCAGGCGGCGGTGAATGCGCTGAATAAGGAAGCGGAAGCGAAGGAAGCAGCTTCAGACACTATCGAAGGACTGGTCAACGGGCTGAAGGAAGCGGAGCCTGATCTGGCGACGGAGGTTGACAACATTCTCGCCATACTGAGCCGCCTCGGGCAGTTCAGTGGGTTCAACTCAAAGGGGTTCCGGTTTACCGGGACCGTCACCGGGAACAGCAACGGGAGCGCGGGGTCCGGGGGAGAAGAGGAAGTCAGCATGGAATTGCCTTACTCAAACGCAAATGGCCTTGAGTACGTCCCGTTTGACAATTACTTTTCCGCGCTGCACGAGGGGGAAGCCGTCCTGACGGCGGCGGAAGCCCGCGTCTGGCGGGGAATCAAAAACGGCGGGACGGGCAATTCGATCGATTATGACGCGCTGGGCGGCGCGCTGCAAAACGGGATTCGAGGCGGGAACGTGTACCTCGACGGCCGGATTGTCGGACGCGTGATATCAGAACGGCAGGCTGACAGTTACCGAGCGTTGGAAAGGAGCGGTTGGCAAGGGTGATTATATTTAATGGGATAGCGCTCGAAAGTGTAGCGCCGGTCATGGTTGAGGATATCAGGGTCAGCCCGATTTCATTAGGCGTGACGGCGCGGGAGCGGCCGGTCCGGTTCGGAGCGGATTTCGTGCGCATGACGGGCGGCAGCCGGACCGTGGCAATCACGTTCTCCGTACTGACCGAAAACCGGGAGGCGCGGACACGGCAGCTGCAGGCCGTCACGGACTGGGCGCGGACGGATACGGAGGGTATCCTGAAACTGCCGGACCTCCCGGAGCGATATCTTAATTGCATCTGTACGGCGCTGCCGGAGCCGTCGGCGCGGCAGTGGTGGGAGAGCAAGCTCCGCCTGGTATTCAGCACGGTTTCAGACCCGTACTGGAACGACATCGAGGAAAAACACGAGGCATGCGGGACGGCGTTCACGGTGCTCGGCAGCGCTCCTCCCCGGATGCAGATCAGGTACACGAACCCCAGCACCGGCGGCCTGACGTACAGCGACGGGACAGACACAATCACGCTCGGCAGCGTCGGAGCGGGGGACCTGACGATTGATCTGGATCACCAGACAATCCAGCTGGGAAACAGCAGCATTATGAACCAGTATTCCTTCGGGAGCAGCTTTATCCGGCCGCGCACAGGCAATATGACGATCACCGGGAGCGGAAACGTGTACTGGCGGGAAAGGTGGCAGTGAGATGGATTTTCTCTTTTTCACGGCGGCGGGAACCGTCAGCTTCACCCGGAGCGACGCGGAGAGCGCGAACTGGGCGGTGGAGGAAATGAGCCTTCAGGCGCTTTTCCCGTATGACCCGCAGAAAGTCATCAACCGGGGCCTGCGCATCGGATTTACGGACTTCGAGGGCAAAGCGCAGATATTCGAAATTCGGAAGGTGCGGACGTACGAACCGGACCATTATCAGGAGATCACGGCGGAGCATATTGCCATTTCAGAATTGACGGATGAGCACACGGGAAACGCGGATTTCGAAAACGTGACGGCGGGGGCGGTGCTGGCGGCGCTGCTGACGGGGACGCTGTGGAGCGTCGGAACGGACACAGCGTCCAATACATCAACGGGCAGCGTGACGATGGGGAGCGTCTGGCAGGCGTTCCAGACGGTACAGGGAAACTGGAACGTTTACCTGACGCCGCGCGTCACCGTAAACGCGAACGGGATCACGGGCCGATATATCGACATCAGGCCCGCAGGCGGAAGCTGGGGCGGAATGCGGCTGAGCCTCGATAAAAACGCGGATGAAATCGGGGTCACCTGGGAGGATACGAACGTCAAGACGGCGCTTTACGGATATGGGGCGCTCGTGGAGGGGTCGGGGAACGACAAGGAAATCCTGACGTTCGCAAGCGTCGAATGGACGGCGACCGATGACCACCCTGCCAAGCCGCTGAACCAGACGTATCTGGAGGACCCGATCGCCAAAGCGCTGTATGGGCGGAACGGGCGGAACCGGTTCGGATTTTACCAGAACGGGGACATTACGGACCCGGATATCCTGCTGCAGAAGACGTGGGAAGTGCTGCAGACGGTCAATGTCCCGGACGTGTCTATCGACTGCATGGTGCGGGACCTGCACCGGCTTGGATACGCGGATGAGCCGATCCGGCTGCACGATACGGCCATCATCGAGATCAGGCCGACGGGAGTCAGCCTGCAGAAGGAGATCATCAAACTGTCGGTGGATTTGCTGGACCCGACCGCCAGCCGGGTGACAATCGGCGCGTACATCCCGAATATTGTATACATCAATAAGGAGACCAACGACGCGGCGACGGGCGGCGGGGGAGGCGGCAGCGGTACCAAAGCGCAGGGCGCGCAGACACCTAAGGAGTTCGAGACGATGCTCGAATTCAACGATTACAGGATTGACCTGACGGCGGTGCAGTACGTCAGCGCGGGGTCGGCGGAAATCCTGCGGAAGGCCGGGCTTAGCCTGAACGCGCAGGGCGTGCTGATTTATGCGGATGACGTGCCGAACATGATCGGCGCCAAAATCAACGTGGAAAAGGACCGGATTACCCAGATCGTGCAGGCGGTCGGAAGCAATGGGCAGGTGACGGCGGCGAGTATAGCGTTAGCGATTAATGAAAACGGATCGAACGCTACAATTACCGCAGACCATATCTACCTGTACGGCACAACATCTGCCTCTGATTTCTTTGCGAGTGACGGTACGGTTGCGAGCGCGTTTATCAACAGCCTGACATGTACAGAGATCACGTCGGAGGAAATCAGGGCGGAGCTTGGGACCATCGTTCTGGGGTCAACCGGGGCCAGCTGGCAGGCAAAACAAATGGTGACATCAATCACGATGACGGACGGCACCGCGCGGGATTTCGAGGATACGGCCGGAAACACGCATCACGGATTCATTGTATCTTCATTCACGCGGGAATGGATTTATTACGTTGGGAGGATTCCGGAATGAGCGACGGGATGTTTAACAAGTTTGAGCTGATCGACGAATTGCTTTCCGAGATTGATAAAATCGCGGACAGCAAGGGCATCCAGCGCGCCGCGCTGCTTGTTTCCGTGACGCAGGCGCTGATCAAACTGCGGGACGGGCTGAAGCAGGATGAAGAGAGCACCAAAGCGCAGATCGAAGCGATGAAGACCCACATCGCGAACCTTGAAAAGGAGGGCGGATAATATGGCAGTGTTTGAAACATGGACCAGCTATGATTTGCAGCAGCCGCTCAAGCCGCGGATTCTGGATGGGGCCATTTTTACCAATGACAACGACGCCAACCTTTTCGGCGTCATCCTGACGGACGGCGGGCAGCCCGCGACGCTGGCGGGAACGGTGAGCGGGAACGTCATCAAATCGGACGGGGTGACGACGGCGATCGAGGGCGCGTTCTCCGGAAACCGCGCGTGGGTGATTCTTCCGCAGGCGGCTTACGCGGTACAGGGACCCGTTACCGTTGTCATCAAACTGACGAGCGAGGAAACCGTGACCACCATCGGCGCGTTTGTGACGAATGTGATCCGCAGCCAGACGGGGACGATTGAGGACCCGGGGACGATCATTCCGAGCATCAATACGCTGATCGCTGACATAGAGGCCGCGCTGAGTACGATCCCGCCGGACCTGACAGACCTGAGAGCAGCCATCGCGCCGGATTTCAGCACGGGGACTGCGTACAGCGCAGGGCAGTACGCGTGGTATTCCGGGACGCTTTATCGCTTCACGGCGGCGCACGCGGCGGGAAGCTGGACGGGGACGGACGTCGTGGCGGCGGGTGTCGGAACCGATCTGAACGCGGCGCGGAACACGCTGGATAACGCGGCGCGGGACGGCCTCGGCGCGTTGGTCGGAGGCAGAGTCAATCCGTTCCATCCGGGATATTATCAGACGCTGGCGGCGGGCAGCGCGGTAAGCTGGGCGAATTCCGCCGGGTTCGTCTGCACGCGGTTCCCGGTATCGCAGGGAGACAAGATCATCATTAACGCGACGGGATACACGGGGAATTACCGGCTGTATGTTTTGATCGATTCTTCCGGGAAATCCGTCAGCCGAAGCAATGCGAACCTTGACGGGGAACGGATCATCACGATTCCGTCTGGCGTGGCGGAGATCGCGGTCAATAACAGGCTTTCACAGCAGCCGAACGGGTATTATTGCATCTCCGGGAACTGGGAGCGCAATTTGTTTGACATCTCCGGGATTGAGCAGGGAACCTATCAGGCGGAGAACGGCAAGCCCGGATACACGGAGGATTACTGCCGTACTCCGCTTTTCAAAATTGAGGACATCGCGGAATACATCACTCCGGGCGGCGTGGCCGGGTTTGTGTACAAATACGACGCAGACGGGGAATTTATCACGCGGCAGAGTGATACGGACGCGCACGATTATACGACAGGTCGGCTGATCAGCAATTACGGCGGGGATATTGAGGTGACGGTGGACGGGCAGACCGTGACAAAGCGCGTCGCCTACATCGCGTTCGCGCTGAAACTGGCGTCCCCGACGACGCCGGAGGATATGATCGCTGCGGGATTCTCCGTCCGGGGCGTCAAACCTGCGCTGATCGAAGACCGGGTGGACGCGCTGGAGTATGCACGGGACAATACGCTGGCGCTGAAATCACAGGTCAATTTCCGGCTGGCGGATTTTGAGCAGGGCGGGTTGAGCACAAGCGGCGCGAACGGGAACAGTTACGTATACTGCCGGACGGTGGGATATACGAGCTTCGGAGCAATCGGGCGCATGGTTATTCCGGCCGGCATGCTGCTGATCGCGTGTACGTATTACGCGGACAAGAGCTTTATTGAGCGCAAGAGCTATTCCGGCGGCGCTGATGGGCTGACAGTGGAGGCGGCGCAGCTGGCAAAGGATATGGGGCACTCGGGAGAGGCTGCCTACCTCCGGATGGCGGTCAAGCGCACGGAAGACGGCTCGGACGTTGAAAGTCTTCCGTCTGATATTGTAGCAAGCGGGCTCGACATTCAGGTTGTCGGCGTTTCGGAGGATATTTATCAGCAGCTCATTGAGATCAAGGGCAAGCTGGGGGATGAGGGAAACGATGAAATCCCTGCCTATTACGCGGATTATATCGCGGCGAAGATCAACACCATCAATGCGCTGCAGGACGATCTGGACGACGAATTTGACAGCATGATTTTCATTACGGATTACCATTACACAAAAAACGCGCAGCACAGCCCGGCGCTGATCCGGAAAATTGTCATGGAGACCGGGATCACGAAGCTGTTCTTCGGCGGGGACGCGGGCGCGAGCGCACCGCTGTCCAGCATGTACCGGGCCGCGCGGAATAATGGAAAAATTTACCAGAAATTGTGGGATTCCGCGCCGCAGTTTTACGGTATGCTGGGCAATCACGAATGGAATGATACGCAGAACGCGACGCATGAGGGAGCGCAGCAGGCCGAAGTGTACACGCGGGCCGGGGTTGTCAGCTTTTACATCAACCGGGAAGGTCCGATTGTGCAGGGCATGAGCACCGAAGGGAATTATTACGTCGATAACGAGCGCGTGAAAATCCGGTATTTCGTGCTGCAGGCGACAGGCCAGGCGAAAGTAACAAATGAAACGGTCGCATGGCTTGCCGGGAAGTTGCTCGCCACACCGTCAGGGTGGGCGGTCATGGTGCTTTTGCACTACGCGTATACGGGCGCGCCGAATAGCACCATGAGCCCGTCAAGCATTATCGGCCGGGATAACCTGAGCGTGATCAGGGTGACGCAGATTCTCGGCGCGGTGAAAAATCAAACAAGCGTCAGCGTTGCCCAGTATCCGACGCCGGATAATACAGGCAGCAGCACCGGGAGCGTGACGTATGATTTCACCAATACAAACCTGACCCCGATCTGTATCCTGAGCGGTCACAGCCATTGGGACGCGGCGCTGAGTGTTTCCGAATCCGATTACGGTATCCTGACAATAGCCACCACAACGGACGCATTCGGATATGCCAAGGACAAAGAGACAAACACTTCCGCGCCCAGACAGGTCGGCACGACGGAAGAGCAGGCATTTGATGTGGTGCAGGTGGATTTGACAGCGCGGAAGGTTTATATGACGCGCATCGGCGGCGGCAGCGACAGGGAGTTTTCGTTCTGAGGTGGGCGTCATGATAATAAAGGCAGAGAATTTCTTGACATTGATCAGGCTTGCGCTGGAAGAGGGCTGGGGCTATATCATGGGGTCCTATGGCGGATTCTGGACGGCGAAAGCGCAGGCAGCAACGTCGGACAGCATGGCGAAAAAGTACGGGGCAAAATGGATCGGAGACCGGGTTGCGGACTGCAGCGGGCTGGGCTACTGGGCGTTCACAGCGCTGGGTGGTCAGATGTATCACGGCAGCAACACGATGTGGAATAATTACGTGTACGACCGCGCCGAGCTGAAAAACGGCGTGCGGACGGACGGAAAAGAAATCTGGCCCGGCGACCCGGTGTTCCGAAAAAAGACTGAAAACGGCAAAGTGAACCGGCACCATGTGGGCTATTACATGGGTAACGGAATCGTGATTGAGGCGCGAGGGACGCAATACGGGGTCGTCAGTAACCTTAACGGCGGCAAAGGGCGCGGCCTGAAGGACTGGCACGAAACCGCGCACTGGACGGGAATGCAGTATCCGAAGGAAGGAGGGCAGGAAATGAGTTATCAGACAGTCAAACGGGGCGACGAAGGAGCGGACGTAAAGGCGCTTCAGGCGCTGCTGAACGGTTGGGGTTACAATCTGACAGTGGACGGAAAATTCGGAGCCAAAACGGAAGCGGCGGTAGCGCAGTTTCAGGCGAAGATTGGACTTCCGACCACGGGAATCTGCGGGCCTGAGACGTGGGAAGCGCTGACGCAGGAGCCGCTGGAGCAGGTGACGGTGCAGCTTGACCGGAAAGCAGCGACGGCATTATATGACGCGCTGAAGGCGGCCGGGATACGGTAGAGGGGGAATGCATATGGATAAGGTAACGCCCGACGCGCTGATGACATTTTTCTGGGTGGGCGCGGCGCTGATCGCGTTCGCGCTCGCCATCTGGGGGCTGGTGGAGAAGATCAGGAAAGCCCGGCAGCCGTCGCTTGACGCGGAGCAGTGGCGGCGCGACACGGACGGCAAGCTGAAGCGTGACAAGGAACGCATTGACAGCCTGGAAGAGGGCAACAAAGCGCTGGTCAAGGGAATGCTCGCCATGCTGAACCATGAGATCACGGGGAACAGCGTGGACAAGCTGAAGACCGCGCAGGCGGAACTGACAAAGTGGCTGATTGACCGATAAGGAGGAACGAGTATGCAGATTGACTGGGTACGGAAGCTGACGAGCCGGAAATTCTGGGTAGCGGTCATCGGATTCATTACCGGACTTTTGACGCTGAAGGGCGTCGGCGCGGATCAGGTGGAGAAGATCGGCGGCATCATCATGATGGGCGCGAGCGTGATCGCGTACATCATCGGGGAAGGGCTTGTCGATGCAGGGACCGGAGGCGCGGAAGCGGGACCGGAGGAAACGGAGCCGGAATCATTGAGGCCGCCTGACGGAGACGGGAAAACAGCATAGATAAAAAAAGAAGCCCCGTTATTCGGGGCTTTCTTTTTTGTATTTTCCGCTTTTGACTCGGTTATCATGATACGGAGCATCCGGGGGGATCAGCCAGTCACGGCCTATTTTGATCGCACCGGGAAGTGTGCCTCGCAAGCATTTCTGCCGCACAATATCAGGGTGCTTGCCGATCCGCGCAGCGTATTGCGGTAGCGTAATATAATTGGGCATCATTTGATTAAACTCCTGTTAATATCATCATAAGCTTTAATGATGGGGGCGTAGTATTTCTGTTCGGCGGCGCGTCTGGCTTCCTCCGCTTCTTCACGAGACGGGAACGTTCCGAGCGTGATTTCTTTTCCGCGCAGCATAATCCTCGCCTGCCATGTCATGATTCCGCCGGCAGTGGGCCGTGGTTTGATGCCGCGCGTAACGGGATCTTCCATGATGCGGCGCAGGGCTGAAACAGTCGTTCCGTCGAAATGCCCGACCGTGTTTTTGACAACGATTTTGTCACGGGCCACACGGCGCAGGACATGACCGCAGGACTGGACGCGCCCCGCTTTGACATCGGCAGCTTTCGCTTTGGTTTCTTTTCCGCAGGAGCAGCGCCATTTCCAGTAGTTTCCGCCCAGATATTCGACAGCGGTCAAATGATGATAGGTGCGTCCTGTCAAATCTTCGTGACTGGTCATAAATCTATTACCGTTACTCCGCGATCTTCAGGGCAATGCCCGGGCGTGCCTTCGAGATCATCCACATAATCCCCAATCCCGCGCTGCCAGTCCTCCGCCTGCTCGATCAGATATCCTACGTCATCAACCGTATAACAGTCTTTTTCCTCGTCATACGGGAGAGAACCGTTATCGTAAAAATCCATTTCCCAACGGGGACCCCATTGCGAGCCATCCCATACCTGCATTTTAATTTCAACCGTGCGCTTGCCATCCGTGTATTTGCTCATTGCTGATGCCTCCTTTTTTGTTTCACCCCTACCGGGGCTAATGCAATTATACTACTTTATCATAGCATTGTCAACACTTTTGGGGTTTTTTGCATACCTGGATGCATACCATCCGCATACCGAAAAAGGTGCATTTTGGCGGTTTTTACCTTCGCAGGATTGAAATGAAAAAGCCCTGAAACGCTGACGTTTCAAGGCTTTCCAGTGGTCGAGGTGACTGGATTTGAACCAGCGACCTTTTGGTCCCGAAACAATGGCGTGCCTGAAAAAAAACGCAGACGGAGAAGGGATCACGGGGCGGGAGATTCGGATTGCATACCGTTTTGCATACGAAAAAGGGTTTTTTCCGCGTTTTGGAGGGCTTCGACGGCGGCAGACTGGCGGGATTCGGTGAGGTGCGTATAAATCTGCATCGTCATCTTTTGATCTGCGTGGCCCATCCAGAGCATGGCCGTTTTGAGATCGATTCCGGCATTGTAGAGCATCGTGCAATAAGAATGCCGGAGGTCATGCGCGCGGAGCGTGACGAGGATATACGGCCGCTTCGCCCAACGGCGGGAGCAGCCGTTCTTTTTTTCGGAGAGGGCGACGAGGTAGGAATCCCAGGCGCGCTTGAAAGCGGATTCTGTCATCATTTCGCCGGAGGCGGAGCGGCAGACAAGGCCGGTGATGGGCTTTAATTCCTCGGCGAGGATATCCATGAGCGGGATGGTCCGGGCGCCGGCTTCCGTTTTCGGGTCAACGATGAGCGGGCGGCCTGAGGCGGCGAAGCGTACGGCTTCCCGGACGTGGATCAGCTTATTTTCAAAATCGACGTCCCGTTTGACGTTTAGCGCGAGGGCCTCTCCTTTGCGCAGACCCGCGTAAAGCATGAGCATGACGGCGGGACGGAGACGGTGATCCGTGGCGTGGATCAGGGACCGCTCTTCGTCCGTGATCGCGCGATGGGTTCCGTGGGTGCCGCGCGGAAGGGCGAGATTATAGGTCGGGTCCCGGGGGATCAGCTGATCCGCCAGCGCGGCGCGGAAGACCCCGCGCACGGTATCCCGGGCGGAGTGGATCAGGGAGATGGATTTCCCGGAAAACTGCTGGTAAAACAGGCTGACGTCTGATGGGGTATAATCGGCAATGGGCCTGTCACCCAGCAGCGCGACAAAACGATTGCACATACGGACGTGCGTATTGTACGGCGCGCGGGTGAGATGGGATTTGTACGCGGACAGCCATTTCAGGGCATAGGCAGAGAAATACGGAGACGGAGGCGAAAGCAAGCCTGCGGCTTCCCGGCGTTTGTAATCATCGCGGGCGCGGAGGGCCTCCTCTTCGGTCGCGCCCATGAACTGGAGGCCGTGATATTTGCAGCAGAACCGTCCGTCCTTACGCTGCTTCAGATGCTGTTTTTTCTGACGGGGCATGGAGGATCACCTTTATTTCGATTTTCGCACGATAAATCTGTAATTTGTTTCCTGTTTGGTAAGCCTGAAAGGCGTTTCGTCAGCGAATGTTCCCATTTCCGTTTCGCCCGGTTCTTTTTGCTGCACCAGCAAATAAGCGAAAAGGAAACTGCCGAGATTGGTTGTAAAATAATCATCGTCAAGGTACGTGATAATGGAAGCGCAGGCGCTGAAGAACGGGTCACCGATGCCGTCGATCATTGCGCCGTTGACTTCATTGTCCGCGTTGAACGTGGCAATGTAGCGCAGCGAATCAAGATACCAGCATGCGGAATATGAAACCGATGCGCTTTCGGATTTGCGGACATCCGCGTCTTTCAGCTTCAGTTCCGGGAGGCCAAAGATTTCGGCGTATATGAAGAGATCGAAGATGTCACCCTCGGTCGGTTCAGCAAGCGCACAGGGGATCAGCAGCGCAAAGCAGAGTACCATGGCGAGCAGCTTTTTCATATTTCGGCCTCCTGAATGGATTTTTCGTTTGTGTGATCATCCCGCACGATGTGGCGGATTTCGTGCAGGAAAGCGGCTTTCCGTGCGTTCTGGGAAAGATTTTCGTTGATGTAGATAGAAGGGAAGCCTTCTTCGTCAAGACGCGCTACGGCCTTTATATCGCCCGGGAACGGGACAAAGTATACGCGGTATTCACCTTCACAGAGCATCTTCAGTATCATCCTTCTTCGGTTCGAGCGCTTTGAGCATGGCGGCGGCGGCGCGGAGGTGTTCCGGGGACGCGGAATCGGCAGCGGAGAAAAGCATCCGGTAGGACGGATCACGACGGAGGCGCTCACGGATGGCCCAGGCTTCCGTTTCGAGGGCTTCATCTTCGGAAACCCGGCCAATCACCCAATCGACGGAGACGCGGCAGGCTTTTGCTATTTTTTCCGCGTTTTCCCGGTTCACATTTCCGCCAGATTCATAGCGGGCGATTGATACACGGGCGACATCACAAAACTCGGCAAATTCATCCTGCGTCATGCCTTTCTGCTTCCGTAAATCGAACACATTGTTCATAAAAAACCCTCCTTTTCTGTTTAAAACAATGTAACATAATTGATACAAAAAGAAAATATCAGAACTGCGATTTTGTGCTTGACGAACTGTATCAGTAGTGATACAATATTAGCGTTCCCGGACGGGGACGGAAGAAAGGGAGGAAGAAATCATGAAGTACATCGTAGAAGTGAACGTGAAGTATCTGGTAAGCATCGAAGCGAAAAGCTGCCTTGACGCTGAACATAAGATTCTGGATTACAACGGAGTTTGGGGCGCGTTGGCATTCGATCAGCAGATGACAAAGACGGACACGTTCCTCGGCGCGGTGCAGGGCTGCGAAATGGTGAGCATGAACGAGCTGATCAGCATGGTGAATGACATGATGGACAAGAAGCTGGTTGCGGTCAAGGCCATCGAAGAAGCGAAGGAAGCGGCGGCGAAGGTTGAGGAACTGAAAGCGATGCTGAAAGCGGCTGAGGAAGCGCAGCTGAACGCGAACCGGGCCATGGCGGAAGCGCAGTACCAGTACGAGCGGGCCGAAGAAAAGATTGGCAAGGAACGGAGATAAGAAACGAAGCCGGAGCCGGGGCGGCAAAACCCCGGCAGATGAGAGGAGGAACGAGTATGGGCGCTTACGGGAGATTTGAGCTGAAGTACGATCGGACGGATAGGAACGGGACCAAGTATTTTTACGACGTGAACTGCCCGCGCTGCGCAGGATACGGAAGGGCGGATAAGTGGAAGTTTACCGGGAGCGTTTGCTACGCATGCGGAGGAACCGGGAAGCGGCTCAAAGCGAAGCTGATCAAGATTTACACGCCGGAGCACGAGGCTGAGCTCGAATCGAAGTGCCTGGCGCGGGCCGAGAAGTACAAGGCCGAGCACGCGGACGAGATCGCGCAGGCCGAAGCCGAGAAGGAAGAACGGGAAGCGGCCTGGCGCCGGCGCGAAAACGAGAACACCTGCCGGGAGCTCGGGTGCGGCGCTGACGGGATCGGCTACGTCCTGAAAGGGGATACCTACCCCGTAAAGGACCGGATCAAGGCGCTCGGCGGCCGGTGGATTTTACAAGTCTGGGTTTGCCCGGTAGCCTTCGAGGGCAAGGGGATTGACGCGGTGCGGTTCGACGCGAAGCAGTATATCAACGAGTACGGACTGATCGATGATCAAGATGCGCGATTCACAATCTGGGAGATTGCGCACAGGTAAGGACAACATCCGGGGCGAAAGCCCCGGCGGATGAGAGGAGGAAGATGAAATGACGATCACTGAAAAGCTGTATCTGGGAGAGGCGATAGAACGGACAAACAGGCAGCGGGCCGCGTGTATGAATCCGGCCGAGGTTTCCGGAAACTGGAGGAAATGCTGCAAATACGGGAACACCTACGAAGTGACGGTTGACTACGAGTGCTCCGAGGAACTGCACAGGCGCGGATGCACGATCAACAGCAATACCGGGTGGAGCGTTGAGGACGCTCTGCGGAACCTTAACAAGCGGCTTGCAGCGTGGAACATTCAGGTGACGAGCATCACGAAAAGCATTCTGAGCGAATGACCTCATCCGGCGGCAGGGCCGCCACCTTCCCCAGAGGGGAAGGCTGGGACACAGAGTACCGTCCCTGTGCACGGACGCGGTGTTTCAGAAGTGATATTTTTTTGTTGACAATGTATCAGAAATGAGATAAAATGGTATCGAAGCTGATACAGGGAGGTTGAGAGCTTGAGCAACAGGATTCGTGAACTCCGCAAAGAACGCGGCATGACGCAGCAGCAACTATCTGAGATGTCCAGCGTCCCGCGCGTTTGCATAAACAGGTACGAAAACGGGAAATACAGGCCCACATTGCGGAACGCGGAGAAGCTGGCAGCGGCGCTGAAATGTACGATCGAACAGCTTTTGATGAAGGCGGGATGAGCATGGAACGGTGGATGACGGTGGCGGACATCATGGCGCGGTACGGCTGCTCACCGAAGACGGCCCGGAAATACATCAGGATGATGGGCGGAGCGGTGGAGCCGTACGGAGCCTTTGAGAGCCAGGTAGAGGCGTGGGACCGGTCGAGGATGGTGCGGAAGGAAGAAGAAGCCGCGCCGAAGCGGAAGCGGAAGAGCGGCCAGGTTCCGGGATGGCATCCGGGGATGATCATCCCGATGCGCAGGGATTGAGAGAAAGGGGGTGACGGAATGGTAATGGCGGCGGTGCTGGTCGTGGTCCCGCTCGGGATAGCGATTATCGGCGAGTGGTGGGAGAGCGAAGCACAGTGCATTTCGCGCGACATCAACCGACTGGTCCGGGAGACGAAGCGGCGCGAAATGGAAGCGCGGGAAGCGGTGCGCGCAAGGATGCGCGGTACGTATGCGGTTTACAACAAAAAGGCTGCCCGGCAGGCAGGCCGGGCAGTCAGATGAGAGGATGTGTGACGTGGACACGCGTCAAAGATAGCACATCCGGAAAGGATTGTCAACATGAGCGCAATCTGGGATTTGGCAGTAGAGAACGGACTGATTACCGGGGACGGATGGACCCGGGACGGGACGCGGGACGCGTACGAGGAACGCGGCAGCGAAGAGGCAATCATCGACGCGATGTTCTCCGACGGCAAGGTTCACTGGATCATGGAGGCCTATCTGGAGGCGTATGACCTCGAGAACGTGGAAGGGGAATGCGGGATCATCTTCAACGCGCTGTGCGAGAAGATGAAGGTCTACTGGATGCGGTTCGTAAGGAAATGGCTGCACGATAACGAGGAGCGCGTCCGGGATTGGTTCAACGATTACTGCGGCAGGCAGGCCGCTGAATAAAGGGAGGATAAGAGACATGGCAGGACAGATTTTTGAGCTGATCGGCAAGGCGATGGACGAGGTCGGCGCGATCGCGAAGGACAGCGTGAACAAGCAGCAGGGTTTCAAGTATCGCAGCATTGACGCGGTGTATAACGCGCTGAATCCGGTGCTGCGGAAGAATGGGCTCTTCATTACTCCGGAAGTCCTCGACCACAAGCGTGAGGAGCGGCAGACGAACAGCGGCGGGCGGCTGATCTACAGTATCCTGACGATGAAATACACAATGTTCGCGCCGGACGGCAGCAGCGTTTCCGCCGTGGTGATCGGCGAGGGGATGGACAGCGGAGACAAGGCCAGCAACAAGGCGATGAGCGTGGCGATGAAGTACGCGATGTTCCAGCTGTTTTGTATCCCGACCGAGGAGATGGTTGACCAGGACGCGGAAACTCCGCCCGAGAGCGTGCCCGCGCCGAAAGCGCAGCCCGCGCCGAAGAAGAGTCAGGAATCGGATATCACGGAGGCGATCAAGGTTTTCTGTCTCTATCATGGGATCAACAGCAAGCAGTATTCCGAATACCGGGTCGCGATGATCAACGCGGGGATTGTGCCGAATAAAAAGTATTCTGAAATGACCCGGCAGGACGTGGAGGACTTGAACGGCGCGATTTTGATGAACTGCATCGGATCGCTTGTGGCGAAGACGGAGTAACGGAGGCGGGGAGGGCGTGCCCTCCCCGGACCCTACCTTTTTTATGAATGAAGGGAGAAGAAAGATGAGCGTACTGAAGATGGAGGATGTTTTCCCGGAAGAAGAAGAGCGGGAAGAAGAGCAGGGATTTGCCGTCGAGAATGACAGCGCGGCTGAGTGGTGCCTGAAAAAAATAAGGGAGGCGCGGGCCGAGCAGCTGAAGTGGCAGGAACACTACAAGGCGCAGATTCAGCGCGTGAACGATGAGACGGAACAGACGGTCGCGTTTTTCACGGCCAAGCTCGAAGATTACTTCGCGCAGGTACCGCACAAGGCCACCAAGACGCAGGAGAGCTACAGCCTGCCCGGCGGCCAGCTGATCCGCAAAGCGCAGCAGCCGAAGTATTCCACCGATGACGCGGAGCTGATCCCGTGGCTTAAGGACAATTTCCTGTTTGATTTCGTCAAGAGCAAGACGATTGAAACGGCGGACTGGGCGGCGCTGAAGAAGCAGCTCACGATTTCGCCGGACGGGGAGCACATGATGACGGCGGACGGCGAGATTGTGCCGGGCGTGAGCGTGGAGCAGCGCGGGGACGTTTTCAGCATCAAAATGACGGAGGCGGACGCATGAACAAACTGATCATCATCGGACGGCTGACGCGGGACCCGGAGACGCGCAGCACCCAGAGCGGGCTGCAGGTGTGCACGTTCACGGTCGCGGTGAACCGGAGGAAAAAAGACGCGGATCACCCGGAAGCGGATTTCTTCCGCGTGACCGCGTGGCGGCAGCTGGCGGAGCTTTGCGGCAAGTATCTGGCGAAGGGCCGGAGGGTGAGCGTGAGCGGGCCGGTCAGCGTGAGCACGTACACAGCGCAGAGCGGCGAGTACCGCGCGCAGATGGAAGTGACGGCAGAGGACGTGGAGTTCCTCAGCAGCAAGGAAGAGAGCGAGGGGGCGGGGGACGCGGCGTATACGCAACCGCCGGCTGATGGGAAGCCGGTCGTGCTGACGGCGGTCGATGATGACGAGCCGCTGCCGTTCTGAGACGGGAGCGACCTCAGCCGGATTAAGCGCGCACAGGGATGCGGCATCCGGATTTATGGAGGAAATAACGAATGGCAAAAATGACAGGCTTTGTCTTTCAGGATGGATACCTTGAGCAGTTGGCGAAGCTCTCAGATCAAGAGTTAGGGCGGCTTGTACGGGCATTGGCAAAGTACCATATGACCGGAGAGACGCAGGAGCTTGCGGGACGGGAAAGCATAGCATACGACTTTATCAAGGTCGATATCGACCGGATTGAACAGAGCTATTCAAACAAATGCGAAACGAACAGGAACAATCGTATCAATTCGATATCGAACGATAACGACCGTCAACGAACGATAACGACCGATAACGAAAAGGAACGTCCGTCCACAAGTAAAGTAAAAGAAAATATAAGTAAAGAGAAAGAGATAAAGAAAGTATCTGCTATCGCAGATACGAAAGAAAGCGCGCGGCCTGCGGAAAAGGTTCCGAACGGATTCGAACGGTTCTGGGAAGCGTATCCCCGGAAGACGGCAAAGGCGGAGGCGATCAAGGCTTTTGTGAAGCTGAAACCGGACGCGATGCTGATCGAGACAATGGTAAAAGCGATCCAGAGCCAGAAGCAGAGCGCGCAGTGGCAGGAGGACGGCGGGAGATATATCCCGCATCCGGCGACGTGGATCAATCAGCGCCGGTGGGAGGACGAGCTGCCGAAGAGCGGAGGGAAGCCGCTGAAAATCGTGAACGCGGCGAAGTGTGACCAGAGGAACTACAGCGAAGAAGAACTGGCCGGAGACGCTGAAGACGCGATGATGAAAGAAGCGGAAGCGCTGATGGCGGCGGGGATGCCGTAGGAAGGAAGATCAAACAAGGAACCGTCCCCTGTTTGAAACAAAGAATGAGAGGAGAAGAAACATGGGCGCGAAAGCATCAATACAAATTGATTCGAACAAGCTTAAAGAGGAGTTCAGGAAACGCGGGCTTACGAATTATGCTGATATCAGCAGGAAGATGGGATACGGGACTAACGCAGTACAATGGGCATTCAAGAACAACGCGATGACCCCGTTAATGTTCAACTGCATCAAGGCTACGTACGGGATTGAGCTTAAAGACATCGAACCTGAGAAAAAACCTGAGAAAGAACCTGAAAATGTGGCTGAAGAAGTTAAGCGGGAAACGCATCAGGTTGATGTGACGCAGATTTATCACGCGGTAAAGAGCGCGTTTGCTGACGCAATGCGGGAAGCGGCGGAAGAGAAGCTGCAAAAGGCGAAGGGAACGAAGGATGACGCGGAGTTTGTGCTGATTTACCGGGCTGTATTGGACGCTGTGAATCAGGCGTTTAAGATCAACGCGAAGGATTTGCGAGGTCTGATCTACACGGCAATGACAAGCGCGATAAGGGTGAACGTAAAGAAAGAGTATCTGAATAACGAATAATGCAGCCAGCGCCCGGCGCGCGTCCGCAGAGAACGGTGCCTTACACAAACATGCGGCTTTGGTTTTTTCACCGCATGGCCTCCTTTCCGGGTACGTCGCAGCGCTCGCGGAGTCCATGATAGGGAGAGCGGGATGACGCGCAAAAGCGCTGCCGCGCGCCGGGCGATTTACCGAGACGGGAGGACGGAATGAGGATCACGCTGTACGGGGACCCGAGGACCAAGAAAAACAGCCAGCGGATTGTATACGTCGGCGGGCATCCGAAGATCAGGCCGAGCAAGGCGTACGAGGAATACGAGGCGGCTTGCCTCTGGCAGCTGAAGCACGGCGATATGATCAGCGGGCGGGTCAATCTGGCATGCAGGTTTTACATGCGGACCCGCAGGAGAGTGGATCTGGCAAACCTGATCGAGGCGGTGCAGGACATCCTCGTCAAGGGCCTCGTGCTGGAGGATGACAGCCGGGAGATTATCGTCAGCCTCGACGGGTGCAGGGTGGACATCGATCGTAAAAATCCGCGCGTCGAAATCGAGATCACGGAGGCGGAGGGATGAAAAATCCATGCTACGGATGCGCGGATCGGAGCGCGGAATGCCACCCACAGTGCGAGAGATACAAGGCGTTCCTCGCAGATGTGGCCAAAGCCCGAGAACGGAGGAAAGCGTACGAGGATTCGCTTTACACAGAGATAGACAGGCAGTACCGGAAACAGAAATGCAGGAGATGGGAGATTCCGACGATGAAGCGGGACAAATCGGGAGGATAAAAAAATGATGGGACGGATTGTGATCGGATACGGGATCGAGGATGAGGAGGCGCTGGCGGCGATCAGGGACGAGAACGAGAAGAACCTCGCCGTCGAAAAGAGCAACCGGGAAATCAGGAATCAGCTGTGCGGGGAGGATTGCCGGAAATGCCCGGTTCTGTGCGGATTCGGGAAAGAGGCGATCAAGCGCGGGATACTGCCGAAGTATAAACCGCTGCCGATGATGGAGAAGACGCCGCCGGAAACGCTGCTCGTGCAGCCGGAGGAAGAATTTGTAAAGCGCAAGCGCCCGGAAGGAACGATGTCCATGAAAGACATGGCGCAAAAATGGGGCGTTTCGATCGCGGCGGTCCGGCACTATATCGACCGGATGCGCATCGAGCCTGTCTGCTGGTGCAGGACAGGCCGCTGCCCGGAGAAGGTTTACCGGGAAGAGGAAGTGCTGCGGATGATCCTCGATTATCTGGGTCAGAGCAGCACGGAGCGGAGCAAAACGATCGCCATGAAATACCGGCGGCTATTGGAGGCGGTTTGATGATTGCGGGATTGATAATCGGGATGATCTTCGGGCTGCTGCTGGGGATGGCAATTTACCGGGAGGGCTGTCTGTGGCAGATGCAGCGAGAGCGGAAAGAGCGCAGGGAACGGGAGACGGAGGAACGGGTGCAGGAGTGGAGACGGAGACGGGATGAGGGGATAGTTTGGGGGAGGATACAATAATGTATGTCGGCTTTAATCATGGGGCTATTTGTGATTCCTATGAAAAACAGGCGAATGAACAAGGCTTTACGCTTGGCGAAGATAGGGAATTACTCGAAAAACTTGGTTCCAGTATTGTGTTTTGTCGGATTCTTGGTTTGCTTACCGATTCGCAGTATGACAGTGCGCTGAAGAAATTGCAGAAGCGGCTTACAAAGGCGTTGAAGCCGCTGCCGGAGCCGCCGAAGGAGGAAACATATGGAAGTGACTGACAAAAAGCCCGTGCCGATTTACGAGACCGTTTGCCGTGAGTGCAAGTCAAAAATCCGATACAAGGCGAATGAGGTTTGGCTTTGCCATATAGCGTGTCCGGTGTGCGGGGTGATGCTTTGGGCGAACACGATATGCCCGGTGGCGTACGAAAAGCCGGAGGAGGAGAACGAAGATGCCTGACCGGGAAAAGACGATCAACGGGCTGAAAACCTGCATTGGCATGACGGAGATGAAAGGTTGTGAAGGATGCCTGTATAACGATCTGGCAGAGGAAAATTGTCAAGGGGTATTGATGGCTGACGCACTGGAACTGATTGAGACATCGAAACCCATTGAGCCGGAACGGCACTGCGAGTGCGGGAATGGGCTGTATAAGTGGGATCGATACTGTTGGCAGTGCGGAAAGAAGGTGGAAGTGTATCGGGAAGCGCCGGAGGATGAAAAATGAGTATTGCATCGCAGGTTTTTGTGTTTTTGCTGATGCTCATCGCGGGGCGCGTGGCGGTCGGACTGATGGAGCGGAAAAATATGTGGCGCTGGATCATCGCCTACTGGGTGGCGCTGACCGTGAAGAACATGATTGATTTTTTGGGGATTGCGTTTTAAGAGTGGTTGTTGCAAAAAACGCAACAGGTGAGAGGAGGGAAAGAAAATGGACAGGGAAAAAGTGATGGAAGACCCAGAGAGAAAAAGAGAAAGAGCCAAAAGATACAGAGAAAATCATCCCGAATATAGAGAACAATGCATTATATTTTACAAAGAAAAAGAAGCATATTATAAAGAACACCCGGAAGAATTGAAAGAGAAAAGAAAGAGATACCGCGATAAGCACAAGGAAAAAGCAAAACAATATAGGGATGAGCATAAGGAAAAAGCCAAGGATTATGCGAAGGTTTATTATCAGGAAAACAAAGAAAAGCTGAGAGAATATCATAAGAATTGGGTGGCTAACAACAGAGAAAAATACAATCAATATCATATGGAATACAAGGCTAAAAAAAGGTTAGAAGCGAAATGCGCTAAAACTGCGGACGAAAAACGGAATAACGGCGCGGATTAATGCCGGGCTGAGACCGGCAATCCGTGGATGCGGTGGAGGAAAAGGTAGACTCTATCCGATGAGATGCAGCATTCCCTCATTGGGATGTCGAGAAACTTCTGCATCACGCAGGGTGCAAATCCCTGCCCGCATCAGCAGACGCGAACCATTCGAAAAATTTGAGCAGTTGAAAGGGAATGGGATATGAACAGACATGATAGAATTGAAATCAGGTGGAAGAAAAAGAAATACGGGTGCGAACCCTGTCCTGATTGTGGATGCAAAGAAATTGGATTAAATGACTGTCTGCATGGATTCGGAAGGTTTTTCCTTGAGTGCGAAAACTGTCACTGGTGCGCGGGAAATGCACCGACCATCGGACAGGCGGTGTGGAGGTGGAATCATGACAACGGACGAGATCATCAGACGGCTGCGGTTCCGGGCGGACGGAGAGATGTCAGCAGCGGAGACAGCGGAACTACTGACGGCAGCAGCGGACAGGCTGGAAGAACTTGACGAACGGGTGGCGATCATGATGGAGGGCAGGACGGGGACGTGGATTGATGACGGACCGATTTACGACCGGGGCAAGAAAACGAACCGATGGAAATGCAGTCATTGCGGGATTGGGTTGCTTGGGCAAGAAAAGCCGAGAACAAAATATTGCCCCGCTTGTGGGGTGAGGATGGAGGAAGAAGATTATGGTAATACCAACGCCTGAGATGCTGAGAGCGGCTGCGCGGGAACTGAATGACCGTGCAGAGGAATTCATCGGTGACTGTCAGGGGGTAACCGGGATTGATATCTGGATTCGTCTGCGGCCCGGAGAAATCCCGC
Organism: Eubacteriales bacterium; assembly: GCA_045632205.1. Lineage (GTDB taxonomy): Bacteria > Bacillota > Clostridia > Oscillospirales > CAG-272 > UMGS1865. Next base: position 3,532 of record JAZQWH010000145.1, on the reverse strand, counting down.
AACTGACGGTGAGCAAGGATTACACGACACAGCGGCAGGTGAGGAATTTTCTGGACGAGTGCAGGAGACAGGAAGCGCAGAAGGAAGGAAGGAGGCTGAGCCGTGGAGAACGTGATCCGGAAACCGGAGAACCCCGCGAAGGTTTTCCTGCGGCGATACCGGGCGATCATCGCGCGGCAGGAAAGCCTGCAGCGGGCGATTGACGCAGCGTATGAAAGGGCGCTGTCATGCACACAGCGGCTGCGGCCCGTGCATGTCAGCGGGGGCGGTGGGGCGTATGACAGGGTCGCGGAGGATATCGCCGGGGCCATAGACGAAACGGAAACGCTTCGGAAAGCGAAGGAAGACGGGGACCGGGCGCTGGCGGAAATCATGCGCGCCATTGACGCGGTGCCGGATGAGCTGCAGAAAACGGTGCTGATCATGCGGTACGTGGAAGGGCTGGACTGGATCGGGATACAGGAGAAAATCGCGTACGAGAAAACGCAGGTATTCGTGATTCATGGGCGGGCACTGTTGAACGTGATGAAATGGATGGAGGAAAGAAAATGAAAGCTTGGGTTGTGACTTATGGAAGCTATTCAGATTTTACCATTGACTGCATTTTTTCCACGGAAGAAAAAGCCAGGGAATACATAGAAAAAATGAGATACTTCGATAGCGATATAAACGGTGAGCCGGAAGAATATGAAGTAGACGATCCGGCTGTCATGAAAAGAAATTACGCGAGAATAGAATATTATCCGGACAGCAACAATTTTACAAGATGCCATACACCAGAAGAAATCCCGACAAGCGAATCAATAGCGCTTAGAGATAATAATCTGGTTTATACCTTTTCACTGCCTGTAAATTCACGCGTATTCCGAATCGATTCTTGGGATCTAAGACAAGAACAGATAAAAAAAGCGGCGCAGGACAGATACGCGCAATTCAAAGCACGGATGACAGGCATTTAATAGACTGCGGACGAAAACGGAGTTGTCAATGGGGTATCATGATAGAGTCAAAGAGCGCCGGGGACAGCGGCGCTTTTTGTTTTGCGGGAGCCGGGGCGTTTTCTTCTCCGTTCCGGCGGGCAGCATCCCGAGATCATATGATCAGGCCGAGGCGGGGGCCGGGGTGCAATTCGGCAGAGAAGAAACGAGAGAAGAAAGAGAGAAGAAAAATGGCGGAGCTGGAAATCGTATACTTAAGGCCGGAGGAACTGACTCCGTACGAGGGGAACGCACGGAAGCACGCGCCGGAAGACGTGGCGCAGATCAAAGAGAGCATCGAGGCGGACGGGTTCAATGATCCCATCGGCGTATGGGGTGAAAAGAACGTCATTGTCGAGGGTCACGGGCGGCTGATCGCGGCCAAGGAAATGGGGCTGGAAAAGGTGCCGTGCATCCGCCTGGATCACCTGACGGACACGCAGCGAAGGGATTACGCCATCAGGCACAACCGGACGGCAGAACTAAGCGCATGGGACTTCGGGAAGCTGGAAGAGGAAATCGCCGCGCTGGAAATTGAGGGAAGCGACATCCGGGGATTGTTTGACGATTTGCCGGAGGAATACAAGGCGGAAGAACAGCTGGACAGCATACAGGAAGACGAACCGCCTGAGCCTCCGGAGGAACCGATTGCCAAGCGCGGGCAGATTTGGCAGCTGGGAGAGCACAGGTTGATGTGCGGGGACAGCACCAGCAGGGAAGATGTCGAAAACCTTCTGGGGGGGGCAGAAATAGACATGCTGCTCACGGACCCGCCGTATAATTGCGACGTCGGGAATTGCGAAAGACCGTTCAGCGGGAACAATGGCGTTCATATTATGAACGACAGTATGGAAGAAAGCGAGTTTATTGATTTCCTGACAAGGGCGCTCCGAAACGCAGATGAGAACATGAAACCCGGCGCGGCATATTATCTATTTTACGCAGGGCTTCATCATATTGAGTTTGAGAGCGCCATCAGAAATATTGAGGATTTCAAACTGCACGAGCAGCTGGTCTGGGTAAAATCGCATTTCGTGTTATGCAGGAACGCGGATTACCAATGGGCGCACGAACCGATTCTGTACGGCTGGAAGGAAGGGGCGGCGCACTATTTCACAGACAGCCGATGCGAAGAAACGTTCGTTGAAGAAGACAACGGGAAACTGAGCGCACTGAAGAAGGGCGAGTTGATCGAGCTGTGCGAAAAACTGCTTGGGCAGAATCAGAGCACGACGATTCAGCGCGCAGACAAACCGGCAAGCGCAGACATGCACCCGACAGTGAAACCGCAGGAAATTCTTGCGCGGTTTTTGAAAAACAGCAGCAAACGCGGCTGGAATGTACTGGACCTGTTCGGCGGAAGCGGATCAACGCTGATTGCATGTGAACAAATGGAGCGGAAAGCCTTTTTGATGGAACTTGACCCGCATTATTGCGACGTGATCATTCAGCGCTGGGAGAACTTCACCGGGGAGAAGGCGGTGCTGCTGAATGGATGAGCGCACGAAACACGCGCTCCAGATTTCGGAGGCAAAGGCAGCGCTGAAAACGGCGGGTCCGATACACCGGCGCGACCTGATGCACCAGATTCGCAGGATGGAGAAGGAACTGCGGATTTATGACCGGTTTATGCGAAGAGCCGGACGGGGGGAAACCTCATCCGTCACTTCGTGACACCTTCCCCAGCGGGGAAGGCTGAGACAGCGGATGCTATTGCGAACCGAGCCGGAAAGGCCGAACGGGGGTGATACCCATTGAAGACGACAAGAAGCGGATAGACTGGCGGATAGACTGGAACGCGATCCGGGCTGAGTATATCGGCGGCGGGATCAGTCAGCGGAAGCTGGCGGAGAAGCACGGCATCCCGGTTGATATATTGCTGAAACGGGCGAACAAGGAACACTGGAAATCTGACAGGGAAACGGCAAGCAACAAGGCGGCAATAAAAGCGCAACAAAAAACCGTTGACGCTGCAGCGGATAACGCGACGATTGCGCAGGACATAAAGCGCCGTCTTTTATTGCGTTTGGCGCGCGTCGAGGAAAAATTCCCGATGGACGCGACCCAGATCGAAATCATGGACAAGGGCCGAAAAGTGACGTTCAAACTGCGGGATCTGACGGCAGCGTACAGAGACCTGACTGACAACATGACGATCAGCGAGGACGTGGGGAACGAGCTGCTGCAGTCGCTGATGGCGCTGGAGCGCGGAGCGAAGAATTTATGATCGAGTGGGGCGGAAAACAAAGCGCGTTTATAATGGCGCCGTTCGATCATACGCTCGATTGGTGCGAGGGTACACCGAGAAGCGGGAAGACGACGGCGGGCACCATGCGGTTCGCGCGGCATTTGCTCGGGAGCCGGGACAACATCCATCTGGTCACGGCTTACAGCGCGGAGCAGGCGTTCCGGCTGGTGATGGACGGCGACGGGATGGGGCTGCTGCATATCTTCCGGGGGCACTGCCGGACAAGCCATGATGACAGCGGGGCGCACCTGCTCGTGCGGCTGCCGGACGGGTCCGAGAAAAAGGTTTACTGGAAGGGCGGCGGCAA
>JAZQWH010000144.1:0-14274 GCA_045632205.1 Eubacteriales bacterium | reverse complement strand
CGTTACGTCTGCCTCTGCGGCAAATGAGGTCGTCGCGCTTGAGTACGCGATACGGCCAAACGGATCTATCGGCCTTTGATTAACGACCTTCGCGGAGGTCGCGGAGTTCGCACTATCTGCCGACGCGGGGACCCAATGCGTCCCGTCCGCGGACGTGAAAAAGATTTTGTAATAACGGCATTTATCCGTCGTTTTTAGCACGGTGTTATTCGTGCGGATCAGATAACCGATCGTGTTTGTATCGGAGTTATAGCCTCGATAACACACCCAGCACCCGCCCGCGACGCGGTTTTCATCATATACGAAAAGCATCGTATAGTTGACGTTGAAAATCGTCGTGTCTGCGGTAGCGGCGGCCATGTTTGAATAGATCGGCTTTGCTCCGAGGCCGTTAATGCTGATCGTGAAACCGCTCGCGGAGGTCACAACTCCGTTTTTGAGCATAACCACAAGGCCGTGATAATAAGACGTTATGCCCGCAATCGTCGCCGTGAATTTCGTCGAGGTAGAAGTGCCGTCGACAACTCCATAATGTATTCCGTTTGCGAAGGTGGCAGAGCCGCCAGCGACGGGAGCCGCCGCGTAAAGCGTGTCGTCTGGGAGAGCGTGAACGTCTGCGGCGGTTGACGGGATCGTCGGCTTGTTCGTCAAGTCGTTGTAATCCGTCGTTCCTGCGGGGCCTTGCGGCCCTTGTTCGCCCTGCGGCCCCTGCGGGCCCGTTTCACCTTGCGGCCCCGTTTCGCCCTGCGGGCCGCGTGCTCCCGTTTCGCCTTGCGGGCCTTGTTCACCTTGCGGGCCTTGTTCGCCCTGCTCGCCCTGCTCGCCCTGCGGGCCTCTTTCGCCCTGCTCGCCCTGCGGGCCTCGCTCGCCCTGCGGACCTTGCGGGCCGTTGTAGATCGTGCCCGTTGTCGTCCCGTCTGGGTCTGTGCAGGTAATGACCGCGCCGTCGTCGGTTTCCTCGATCTTGATATACGGCTCGACGACGTAACGCGCGACGGGGCTTGCCGTCCGCACGTTCGCGTCGGTGCTTTCCGCAGAAACATTGATACGCTGCGGGTTTATTGTGACGTTCAAGCCTTATCCACCACCTTGTAAAAAGCGGTCGGGATAATGTTGCAAAGAAACTGCCCGCTCTGATACCAGTCGAGGCAATATACATAGTTTCCAACTGGCAAAAGAGCACTTTCGGAGGCGGTGAGGATAAGGTTGACGGTGTTCTGCGAAATATCGGAAAAGTCTTTTTCGAGGATCGTGTCGCCGTTTACGGCGGTCTTGATCGTCAGCTTTACCGCGTCCGCGGTTGAGAACGTCGGCCCCGTCATAGTGATCGGCAGGCGTACACCGAAGTCGCCCTCGCACATTTGAATATTATTTCCGTTTACGTTCCACATAGTTACACTCCTAACAACGCGGCCCACGTCTGCGGGCCGATTATGCCGTCAACTTCCAAAGCGTTACGGCGTTGAAACGCTTTCACGGCCGCGCAGGTCTGCGGGCCGAATTCCCCGTCCGCTCCCCAATATCCGACCGAGCACCCGCGGCCGTTCAAAAGAAATTGCGCGGCCCGCACGAGCTCGCTTTCGTCGCCCTGTTTGAGCGTCGGAAGGTCAACGGTCGGCTTTTCTTCGATCGGATCGTCCTCGATCGGCTCGTCTGGCGTGCCGCCCTCGAAAACTCCCCAATTTGGGCGACCGAAACCGTTAATATACGCGGACCCGATACCGTAAGCGTTACGCCGTACCATATCCGAGGAATTACCCTCGACGGTATACACACAGCCGCCCGAAACGTTTACGACGATACCCGTGTGATTGATACCGCCCGAAACGTTGAAAAATACTTGATCGCCGATCTCGGGCGAATTGAAATACGCGCCGTTGTCTTTGTAATACTGCGCGGACGCGGAGCAGAGCGCGGAAAACGCGCCTTTGCGCTGATAAGTAAGACGGGAGGCAAGGTCGAGGCCGAAGCACTCAATAAAGCCCACGTCAACGAACACGTCGCACCACGGTTGATTTTGAGCGTTCCACCCGCCCGCCGCCGTCCATTTCTCGGCGTATTTGTTCCAGTTGTTTGCGCCCTCGCTGTATCCGATTTGCTCGTTACACCACGCGACGAGCTTCGCTTTTGCTTCGGCTATCGTCATACGACCACCGCCGTATGATCGTATACCTCTTTGCGGACGGCGTTGCCCTTTGCGTCGAGGATCATACACCCATGTATCGGCACCTCGGAGACGGCGGCGTACATCAAGATTTGATGAAATACCTGCTCGGCCTCGGCGAGCGTCGATTTATACACGGGCGACAAAAAGTTAAGCGCGTCAGCCGTGTTCTGAAATTCGATTACTGCGTACATTGTTGTCCTCCTTAGTTTGCGAGGTAGACAAGCGTGAAATACATATTAGTGTTTGCGGGAACAGGAGTAAGCCCCGAAACACAAAGCTCACCATAGACATTTACAAAAACGAAAACGTCCGCGCCGTTAAGCAATTTGCCCGTGCCGAACGCTTGATTTACGGGAGAAATGGAAAGCGTCGCAATTTTCGTGTCGGTTGTTATATTTGCGGGATAAACTGCGTTTTGGCCATTTACAAAAACAAAATGCCCGCTTTTCGTGGCGTTTACGTTGATAGCGGCCTGCCCCGCCGCCGTAACTGTAACGGTTTCAAGCGGGACAGGATCAGCAGAGCCCCCGCCGCTTTCGCTTGCCGCGCTCCCGCTGTCGATACCCGTAACGGAGACGAAATTCGTCTGCTGTTTGCCGAGTTTGATTTCTGTGTAACGCTCGGCAAGCACATCGTATTTATAGGCAACACAACGCAGGTCTGCCGATACCTGCGCGTCTCCCCAATAAACGTGGACGGTGTCGCCGAGATATACGGGGGCACCGTGCGGGTCGATTTCTGTGCCGTTCACAAAGTCAACGGTCAATTCTTCGCTTCCGAGCCACGGCATATTCGCATCGAGCCAATCCTGCGCGTATTGCGTGAGTTGCGCTCCTGTGGGTTGCGTTTGAAACGCATCTGTGCAATCCATCGGGACGGCCTTGACGGGCGTAAGCGGCGTTGTCGGTTGCACGATTTTGTAAAGCGGATTTACGCCCGCAACAAACATTCTTGTCCCGTCGCTTTTTGTGTAGTACGGAACGAGGGCGTTAAAGGTTTCGCCGTTGTCGATAGTATGGTCAATATCTGTCATATTGTACGCATACCTTATTGACGCGCCCCTATCTGCCCCTCTGCGTGAGAGCCATGTAAAGCAGGGCACAGCGCCGAAAGCCGAGCTGTAATAAAAGGCTATGTCCCCGCCGATTTCGGAAACAAGAGAATGTTCGTCTCCGATCAGAAGGGCTAACGCGGATTGTGGGTCGGGAACAGAAACCGAGGACGAAAAAGCAGGCTCAAGCCCACTATTCACATATTGGCCCATTGAGGGCGTTATTTTGTCGTAAAAATTCTGTATTTGCGACGGGTCAAAACTTGTAGCTGTGAAAACGCTTCGAGAAAACCGTCTTGAAAAGTGTGAGGCGTAAAAAGTTACAACTCCGTCAATCGGGAGAGATTTTTTATAAATGTCGAAAATCTCTCTTCCGCGATATGTGCGCTGCACTCCGCTTGTAATTTCTATCGTCGGTATCTCAACGTGGATTGTCGGCAACGTGAGAAGCTCGTTATATAACGCGCCCGTAATAGGATATTCAAACGAAAGTTCATACTCGCCGTTAAGTTCTTCGTACACTTCGCATGATATAGTATCTACAAGTTTTCCAAGCCCAACGCCCGACGTTTTCCCGTATTCGTATAATACTGGTATCATGCTATACCTCCCAATACCTCGGCGTTATGGTGATAGATACGAGGTTGGTGTAGTCTGTTACAACTTTCCCGAGCGTTGTTCCCCCTGCGGGAATTGTCGGCGGGTCAGAAACGCCGCTTTGCCCAAAAGAAACGTATTCGCTCAAATTTGTATTTCCGCAGTAACACGCCATTGTCTCGCAGTCTATATCGACATAAGACTGCCCGTGATTTGTGATTTTCACACTTTGCCCGCAGAAAAATTGCCCATACCCATAAACTCGGAGAAGCGGTTTCGCCGCAAAGTTCGTCGTGTTAGGAATTGAAATCATCGTTTCGTATGTAAAGGGGACGTTCGAAAAATTGTACGTTGTAGATGTTTCGCCGCTTGTAAGCCACCTTTGCGGGAGGCAAACGAACGTAAGCGTAAACTTCCCTGCGTCGAGATTTTGCGTGATAGCCGGCTCAAAAGGCCCCGCGTACACGCCTTTGCGAAATTCTCCCGTATGGTAATCGTCCGAGATGCGCACAAGGCCGTTGCGGGACAAAAGAAAACTGCGGAGAGACGCGATGTTCGTATCAAAGTTTGTAAAAATAAAACATTCATACGAAACTTGAATATTTTCAAGTCTCTTATTAACGCCGAGTATGTCGCCGTTTCTGTTCGGAGGGCTATACCAGTTATACGCTTTAGCGGGAGCGGAAAACGTCCCGCCCCCGCTGATATACACGCCATACGTTGCGAGGTCAACGTTATCGACATAAAGATGTTTACGCATTTAACAAAGCCCTCCGTTTCGCAAGCGCGACATAGCGGTCTTGAATTTTGTCGGCCAGTTCGTTCACGCTCATACCCTCGGAGGCGTACACGTTGATAACAACGTCGCCCGCGCCGCCGACAACTTCGCGCAGCTTGTCGAGGCCCATCACGATCTCGGCCCCGTGGCCGTCGCCAAAGCCTTTCGCGCCGCTCGGCGTTTGCAGGACGGTCGGCTGCGTGAACATGACGGGATTTTGATACGCCTTTTTGTACCACTCGATACCGAGCTTCGGGATAACGCCCGTGAGCAGGTCTTTTACTCTCCACCCCGCGGGGCTGATAGTGAAATGCGGCAGCGGGATATGCGGGAGGGAGATTTGACCAGTAAGAACGTTTTTGATCGTGTTCCAGATACCGACGACGGTATCTTTGAGGTTGTTAAACTTTTCTTTGAGCGTGTCGATCTTCGACCGCACCGCGTCGATCGCGTTGTTTACGCCCTGTTTGAGCACGTTAAACGCATTGACAACGCCGTCCTTGACCGCGATAGCCGTTGCCTTTACTTTGTCCCAGTTCTTATACAAAAGCACGCCCGCGGCCACAACGGCCGCAATCGCGATCGTCAGCGGGCCGCCGAGTACGCCGATAACCGTCCCGAGGACGGAAATAACCGACCCTATCCCAGAAATCAATTTTCCGCCGATCGTGATAACGGGGCCGATCGCGGCCACGAGGCCGAGGATTTTCATAATCGTTTCGGTCTGCTGCGGCGTAAGGTTGCGGAGACGCTCCGAAACTTTCCCGATAAGCTCGGAAACTTTTTGTATCAGCGGGGTCAAGTTCTGCGCGAGCGTGGACCCGAGCACAAGCAAAGATTTCTGTATCTCCGCTTTGCTCTGGTCGATCGTGTCGTTTGTTGCGTTCATCGAGGCAATAACGTCCTCGTCGAGGATAAGGCCGAGTTCTTCGGCTTTGTCGCCGTAAGCCTGCAACGCCGCGCCGCCGTCGTCGATAATGCCCGCGAGACTGTCCGCAGATTTCCCGAAAAGTTCCATCGCAACTTGATCGCGCTCGGTTTCGTTCTCGATCTGCGACAATGCCTTGAGGCTGTCGTAGAACACGTCCGTCGCGTCACGCATCGACCCGTCGGCGTTTTTAACTTCAACGCCGAGCTGCGACCACAACGCCTCGTTGCCCGTCATCGCCTTTTTTGTCTTTGTCAACGCGCCCGTAATATCGGAGAGGGAAACGTCAACGAGGTCCGACGCATATTGAAACCGTTGAATTTCGTCGGTCGAAAGTCCCGTCTGCTGCGCCATTGTGGAAAGCTCGTCGGCCGTCTGGACAGCTTTATATCCCATGCCGACGAGGCCCGCGAGAGCACCAGAGGCCGCCGTCGAAAGCCCTTGCAACTTTTTACCGACGTTCTCGACCTTTTTCCCCGCGTCCTGCACGGATTGACCGACCGCTTTCATCTGCTGCGCGGATACGGACCCAAACGACCGCATATCCTTTTCGGCGGCTTTGAGGGCCTGCTCGGTCGCTATGATCTCGCGCTGCATCGCGTCCCATTCCGCGGTGCCCTCTTTGAGGCCCTTTTGTGCCTCTTGCAGTTCTTTCAAGCGGTCCTTGTTCAGTTTGACCGCCTGCTCGAGGTTTTTCTGTTTCTGTGTCAAAAGCTCCACGTTCGACGGGTCCATTTTGAGGAGCTTGTTAATGTCTTTTAGATTGTTCTGTGTCGTTTTGAGCTGCGAGTCGATACCCTTTAACGCTTTGGAAAATTGCGAGGTATCGGCCCCGATCTCGATTGTAAGGCCGCGAATTTTCGTTCCCGCCATAGTTACCACCTGTCGAAATCTTCTTGTGTCGCTATCGGTGTATATTCGCAGTTATCGTTTCCCGATTCTGTGAGCATATCGATAACCGTTCCATACTCGAGGCCGTCCAAATCGTCGATTGTTAATCCGATCTGGACGGCCCGCAGCAGGAAAAGGCCGAGGGTCATTTCTCGGTCAGTTCTTCGTTGTTTTTTTTTGCGTCGGCTTCGGTCACGAGCTGCCCTTCATACGTCTTTTGAATATCGGGCAGGGCGAGGAAAAACTCGTTTCTTTCAAACTGGTCGAGCCATTCAAGGAAATCGCCCTCGTTCAGTTTGGCCATTTCCTTTTTGTTTGTGATCTCGGCGAATTTGGCCATCACAAAGCCCATGCGGGTAATGAAGTCGATCGCCTCGGCCTCGTCGAGGCCCTTCGCCTGCATCTTGATCGGATCGTCGCCGAAAATGTTTTTGAAATAGCGATCGACCGAGGCCATTGACAGAAACGGGACCGCTTTATCGCCGATTTTTACGACGTTATACATAATTGCCTCCTTGTTTCAGTTATCACGTCGTGGTGGTCTGGTATACCGCGGAGAGCCAGTTGTTATACTGTGCCGTCTGGGCGGGGATACACGAGGCCTTGACGATGTCCTTGTCGAGGACGGCGTTGTAAACCGTGGTCGCGGTGATCGGGATCGATTCGGTCTGCGGCTCGATACTTTCCTCTTTCGTGCTGCCCGCGACGGTCGGACGGGACGCGACGCAGTTATACATAACGCAACGCTTCGCGTGAGCGTCGCCCTCAAACTGGAAAACGAGCGCGAAATGAGCGGGCGCGGCGTTTGCGTCCTCGAGCATCACGCCGTTCGCGTCGGTGACGTATCCGAGAATATCGGTATAAAAATCGTCGGGGATTTTGGCAAGCTCGAGCTCGCCCTCATAGCCGTTATTCGCAACGCTCGTGTAATACACGATATTGTCGGCGGAAAACTTTTTCGTGTCGCCCTGCGCGTCCAGAGAGAGGGACACGGCACCCGCGAGCGGTTTCATCGTGCCATACGTCGCGGTGCCCGTGGTCGAAATGGTGGCCTTTGCAAAAAAGCAGTTGCAAATGCCATACTTGATTTTATTCGTGTCAGCCATTTATGACGACCTCCATTGAATAGGTAATTTGAAACATTCGCTCTGCGGTGATATACGCCTCGGATTTTATGAATTTAATTCCGTTCTTGATGAACGTATCCTCGACCTTCTTTTCGAGAGCGAAATCTTTGTTGTCGGTGTAAAGTTCAACTATCATTGAACGAATTCGCTGATAGATGGCGTTGTCCGCCATTACGTCGTTACTCCCTGCCTCAAAGTAACAAATAAACGGCGGGCCCTTTTCGGTTGCCTGCTCAAATTCGTAATATGCAACGGGTATAGTCACGCCCTCCGCGATCTCGATACCCTTTAGCATTGTCGCAAATTGTAAGTGTGTCATAGTCTTTTCTCCAATTTAGACACGGCGCGGTTGATTGCTTCGTTTTGTGCCCATTCGTTGACGGGTTCGATATGAACGTGCGCGGGTGTCCGTCCGAAAGTCCGCCCCGTGCCGTTGCGCGTCACGTGGCCGTTTTCGAGCAGGTGCGCGAGGGCGTAGGTCGGTTTTTTGCCGTGGACGATCGCCCCGACCTTCAAACGGCCTTTTTCGAGCGTCCGCGTCCACCCTTTCGCATAATCGCCCGTTCCCTTAAACTGGCGCGAGGTCTGTTTCAGTTTCGAGACGGTTTCTTTCGACACCTCGTCGAGGGCTTCGTATACCTCGGTCATAACATCGACGTTGTAATCGTCGAGGAATTTTCGGACCGTCTCGCGGAAGTTGAACGTTGACGAATTAACTACCGCCATTTGTGCCACCCTTCCGTTCGAGGTAAAGCTCGATTATGTCAGAGCGGTTTTTATAAACGCGGTAAACGGCATATTTCGCCCCGTTGTATCCGACGACAATTTCGCCGTCGTAGTCCGCGAAAAACATACGGACCCGATATTCGGGATTGAGGCCGTTGCGGCCGCCGTCAAAAAACTCCTGCCGCGTAACGCTGTCAACTTGACAAAAAACGTCTCTCGACGTGCTCGTCTTAACGGCGCGGCCGTAAGCGTCATACGTTACAACGTCCGAATAAAGGGTGACAATATCGGACCTATCCAATACCGTCACCCCAATCCGTATAGTTTGTCGCCATGCCCATTTGCGCTTTTTGCTCGTCGTATGACGCTTTGAGGCGGTCGTAATCGTTCGGCTCGCCGAAATTCGCCTTGCAGTACGTGATAACGGCGCGGCGGACGAGCGGGTCGTCGGTGCTGTCGTTCGTCACGCCTGCGAGGCCGAGGTCGAGCAGGGCCGCGTTGATAAGGTCCTCGATCTCCGCGTCAAAAGCGTCCGTCGAAATGCGAAGGGCGAGCTTTGCCGCCGTTTTAATGTCAGACAATTTTACCACCCTGCTTTTTGTAAACTTCTTCGGTTACGGTACCGAGGCCGACGTGTCCCATTTTGATACGGCTGTCGCAAAACATTTCGACACCGAGCTGCGCGACACGCGAGCAGAATGAGAGGTCCTCACCGAAGCCGAGGATCGGGGAAAACGGTAAACCGAATTTTTCCCCGACCCTCTTTATTAAGTCGGTGGTCATCATAACGCCACCGAAGCCGCAGGCCGCAATCGGGAAAATCGCGTCGTCGGGATATTCCCAATAATTGACCGCTGCGGGCGTTACCTCGTCGGTTTCCTTGTCGTGATAATAACCGCACGAGATAAAGATATTCGGCTTGATAGGTGCCTTTCGCGTGAAGTAAAGGGCCGAGACAAATTCACGGCCCTCGTCAAGGTCAGCGGAAAGCCTTTTCATCAAGTCGGGCGAAAATTCCATATCGGAATCGAGCCAGAGTACACGGTCGAATTTCTCGATAACGGCCTGCTTTGCGAGGCCGTTTCGTGCGTCATAGACAAGGGAGGACGCGCTGATTGAAAACGCATACTCCCCCGTCTTGTCCATTCCGAGCAGGGATTTCATAAAAATCGTATGGACCATATCCATACACGGAATTGCGATCAACGTTCTCATAGGTTGCCTCCTTGTTGAAACCGATTAGAACGTGACCTTGCAGAAAGCGTGATCGGCGACAATGCCGAGCGCGATATACTCGCGGCCGACGAGCTTGACGAGGTCCTTTTCGGCGAGGGAGAGCGGATCGTACTTGATACCGATCTCGTCGCCGTTCGGGAAATTCGCCTGCGCGCCGTTGCCGAAGTCGCCGACGATCATCCACGTGGTGCCCGCGGTGCCCGTGGTGCTGTAAACGGGCAGGCTGTTGTCGAAGTGAACGGGCAGGCCCTCGAACGGATCAACGGCGACGTTCGCGGCATACTGCGCGGCCTTGAACGCGGCCCACGTGCCTTTGTTCATAACGAGGACGGGATTCGGGGCCTCGTCGGACAGATTACCGATCGCCTCGGCGACAATGCCGACGCTCGGGGTGCCCGCGACAACGCCGACACCGACGGCCGTCGAGGTGGCGGAGGCGGTGAGGGCGGTGATCTCGGCGATAAGCTCGCTCTGGGCCTTTTTGGCGATCTGATAGGTCAGCTCGTCATACACGTAGTACAGGAATTCCTCGCCGCCGAGGTCGAGGGCCTCGTCAGAAATGGAAATCCACTTCTTGATCGATTTCGGGGTCATCGTGACAATGCCGAGGGTGAGGGTTTCCTCGGTAACGGCCGAGGTGCTCTCGGTGTGCACGGTGGCGGCGGTGGCGGACAGCTCAAAGCCGACCTTCAGCACGCCCTTGATATAGGTCTTGCGGACGAGGTCCATGAGGCCGTTGCGCTGCCATGCGGTGCGGATACGGCTCTCGACGATCGACGGGACGGGGACATAGCCGCCCGCGGCGAGCTCGGTGAGCAGGGCGCGGCACTCGTCGTCTTTGCCCGTCTTGATGTAATTCGCGTATGCGTTGATATACTCCTTCGAGGAGCGGATTTCTTCGAGGGTCATTTTCTTTTCCTCCGTATCAAAGTTTTTGATTTTTTCGCCGTCGCCGTTTGCGACAGCTTCGCGGATCTCCTTGCGCTCCTTCTCGGCGGCCTTGCGCTTTTCGATCTCGTTGGTAATAGCGCGGGCCTCCTCCTCAAGCGCGGAGAGGGTTTCCTCGGGGATATTGATAGCGTCGGGGCCGTCAAGTTCGGCCTTGATAGCTTCGCGCCGCTCGATCAATTCCTCGATCATTTTGTCAGACATTTTTTTCGTCCTCCAGTATTGCCTTTATGCGTTCGATCTGTGCCCTTCTCTGCTCCCGCTTCGCAATCTCCGCTTTTGCCTCGGTGATAATTCCCTCGCCGAGGGTGCGGGCCGAGATCGACGTGCCGTCGTTTGCAGGCAGGGAAACGGCGGAAACGTCGTAGAGCTTTCCGATCTTTGTAATCGTGCGGAGCACGGTTACTTCATTGTTTTCGCGGTCCTCTTTGACCGTTCGCACGTCCTCGGCCACGCGAAAGCCGAAAGACATTTTCGTCGTATATCCGCCCGAGATTTCCTCGTACAACTGGCGGCCGAGTTCGGTGCCGCCGAGGTCGGCGCGGATATGCAGGCCGTGATCGTCGGCGTTGAGCTGCAAGGTGCCGTTCGACCCGCGGGCGAATACGCGCCCCCCGTGGTCGTACTGCATAATAACGTCGCTCATATCCGTCTCGTCAAAGGCGCGGCGATCGACCTGCTCGAGGACGGTGTATCCGTCCTCCTTGTAGAGTTCATACGGCGCGTCGAAGGTGGTCGCGTACCCTTCGACGATCTTGTTGTCGGGATCATTCTCAAAAGAAACGAGGTCCCTATACTGTCGCCCTTCGGCGAGCTTTTGCATAATATCCTTGCTCATTCGTTTGTATCTCCTTCGCTTGTTTCTTCGCCGTTGACGTTGTAGTATTCGCCACGGATCGGGAGCTGCGAGCCGTAAGGCTCGGGGAGCGGTGACAAATTCCAGATTTCCCGAATTTCGTTACGTGTGAGCAGGCCACGGTCGGCCATCTGGGCGGATACTGCGAGTTTATCCGCGTTGCTCATGTATTGCAGGCGGTTAGACGTGGCCATTACGAGATTGCCCTGCGATTGCTCGCGGAAGGTGAAAAGCATCTTTGTCATTACTTCCGAAAATTGCAGGGCAAAAGGCTCGACGACGCTTTCGTAAAACGCCGACCACGTATCCGACGAGAATTTGCTTTGCAGCACGTCCTCGGAAACGCCGAAATACTCGAACACGTTTTCCTTTATGATCTTCATCTGGTCCGCGTCAACGATCCACGGCTTCGCCTGTATCTGCTGAATTTCGGAATACGTATTCGGCCACAAGAGAAGGCCGTTATTGTTTTCTCCGTGCGTAAAGTTAATACGCGAATAGCGGGCCGCCTCGCGTTTGAGGTCGTCCTCTTTCGAGAAATTATTGACCTTCGCCATAAAGCGATAAGTCGCCGAAGATTTTACGCCCTCGGCTATGCCTTGATTCTGGACGGTTATCAGTTCCATCGTCGGGATCAAGGCTTTATTTGTATCGCCGAAGAAATCGCTCGAATACTGCATACGGGTCATAATGCCGCAATTTTTCAGCTCCATCGAGGCGTGCTTTCCGAAACCGAATTCGTAACGCAGGAACGGCTCGCCGTTATGCTGCACGATTTCGCACGTCCGCGGGAGCGGCGTGAATACGCCCGACACTTCGCCGAATTCGTCATAGACGGGGACGATGAAAATCGTATTATTGCAGAAAAGCATTGTCGCGGCGCGGGCGAGGAATTGCGACCACGTTTGTAACTCGTTCGGCCCCTTGCGGAGTTTGTTTTGCAAGGCGGGCTTTGCCGCGCCCTGCGTTTCGACGTGCAGTTTCGAGATATGCACGGCGATTGCGTTGATCGCGGCCCGCACGAGATCGGCCTCGTAAATTCCGCCGCTGAAAGACGTGAAACGGGGCGTATACCCGTTTAACATCTTGAACGTTTCCTCGTAAGGTGTCGGGCTTTCCTTTTTTCGCGGGAACAGCCAGTCAAAAAGTCCCATGTTTTTATCCCTCATTCTTCAGTTGGTCCCCGATCTCGCTCCACCACTTTTGACGGACGGTCAGAGCGTCCAAAAAGGCCGCCGTTCCGTCGATATGCAGAGACGGGTTTAATTTTACGAGCTTGCCGCGGCCGCGCTCGGTATTCATCTTTATCGCGGAGTTCAAAAGGTGGATTTTCAGCAGGTCATTGTCTCCGATATGAACAACGCCGTCTTTGAGCAGGCCCTCGGCCTCTTGTATGACGGGGAAAAGGTTATCGCCTTGAAACACATCGTCCATATGAAAGCCGTAACGGGACATTTCGCCGCTCGGCCCGCAAAGGTATTGCGACGAGTATCGGTCATATCCGACCTGCAACGGATAGATTTTGTATTCTTCTACGAGCTCCCGAAACCAGTTAAAGCAATCGTGATAATCGACGTAATTATCTCCGCTCGGCATCAAAAGCCCGCGTTGAATATAGAGGTTGTACGGGACCCCGTCCCGCTCGATTGCCTCCTCTATCCGTTCGGCAGGCAAAAAGAATTTTGCGAAAACATAAAGCTCGCCGCCCTTCTCGATCACGACGCAGCACGCGCAAAGGTCCGTTGACATTGAGAGGTCGATACCGCCGACGCAATACGTGTCGCGGAAATCTTCGAGCGAAAGCGGCGGCCCTGCCGCGGCCTCGACGGTCTGCGCGGATAACCACGCGAGCGAGGACGCTTGTTTCTGGCAGGCGTATTTCGTTATGAATTCGACCTTCTTCGAGAGCGACCCCTCGGCGATTGCGATTTCTTCGAGCAGGTAATCGACGGTAACGGAAACGCCCAAGTTCGGATTGCTTTTTCGCAATTCGTTTATATCGTTCCACTTCTCTATATCGTCGATCATGTAAAGGAACGGCAAAAGCCGCTTTTCTTTACTGTCGCCCAAAAGAAAACGAGTTGATCGTTTCATCAACTCGTCGAATATGCTGTCGTTCACATAGCCGCTCGTCGTGCAGGAAATCAAAAGCGGCTCGGTACGGGCACCGCAGCCCGATTTGATAACTTCGTATTGTTTGAGGCCCTTGTCGCCCTCCCATGAGGCGACCTCGTCGAGCAGGGCCGCGGACGGGTTAAATCCGTCGCTCCGCCGCGCCGCAAAGGCAAGTTTTTTAACGGTGCTGTTTGTCCCCGAAATCGAAATATCGGAGACGCGCCGTTTTGCGAGCATACTATCGTCATTGATCTTGACGTTCTGCTTGTTCTTGACGTTTGCGACCTCGCGGGCCTTTTGCCATTCGGGATCGAGCGTTATCATTGCCCAAATGTTATTATATATAATATCAGCCTGCTCTAATTTCGGCGCGAGGCAGAAAACGCGGGCACCGTAACCGCCGTCAACGCGGAAAATATAATTTGCGATTGCGGCGGAAAGTAAACTCTTGCCGTTTTTGCGGCCGACCAAAAGCAGCACTTCCCGAAACTGTCGAAAGCCTTTTTCGTCCACAATTCCGAAGATTGCCGAGATAAACGCTTTTTGCCAGAGCTCCAGTTCAAGCGGCGACGGGGCTTTTGGCCCCTCGGTATGGAAACAATGCGTCTCTATCCAATCAATAGCCGCGCACGCCTTTTTTTGATCGAAGAAAAACCGCTTTTCCTCAATTCCTTTCACGAGATACTCGTAAATCAAGGCGACCCAACGGCCGACCGTGACGGACCCGTCTTTAATTTGCTGATAATAGGATAAAATCGCATTTTCTGCGGTTTTCTTCTTTTTACTCATGCGATCTCTGCGCTCCCTGTGTGAAATCGCTTTTTCTGATGAAGTCGGTCGTAGCCATGTCGTTC
>JAZQWH010000143.1:0-17209 GCA_045632205.1 Eubacteriales bacterium | reverse complement strand
CGACCTGATAATACAGCTCGACGTCAAGATTTCCGGACGTGATGATGTTGTTTGCACTCGTTACGCTATCCGTGAACCATGCAAACGTCGTTCCTGCCAGCATTGCTACGCAGAGGAACAACGAGAGCGCGCTCAGGATCAACGAACGCTTTGTGCTGCGCTTGTTAGTCATATCCTGACCTCCTCAAATGTTTTTTATTTTAATGCAAAATGCAATTAAAATCCTAAAATATTACAGAAGTACTTCAGTATACCACACCCCGCTCGGAAAGTCAATACCTTTTGGCAAAAACCTTCAGAATATTGAGTTAAAAAAAACCTCACGCCGACGATCCGCAAGGGTGCGACGTGAAGTCTTTTTCCTTTATTCAGAACGAGAAATTCTGTGCCTGAAGCTCCGCAAAGGTAGAATTTTTCATATCCTTGT
Organism: Eubacteriales bacterium; assembly: GCA_045632205.1. Classification (GTDB taxonomy): domain Bacteria; phylum Bacillota; class Clostridia; order Oscillospirales; family CAG-272; genus UMGS1865. The sequence goes on along the minus strand of JAZQWH010000143.1, from coordinate 16,782 downwards.
CGCTCAGCTTCGGCTCGCAATCAATGCGATCGAGAGGCCACTGAACGCCGATTTCGGGATCATTCCAAAGGAGTCCTCCCTCATCGTTGGGATGATAGAAGTCGGTGACCTTGTAGCAGAACTCTGCCTCGTCGGAAAGAACGAGGAATCCGTGTGCAAAGCCCTCGGGAATATAGAACTGCTTCTTATTCTCTGCCGTCAGCTCAACTCCGTACCACTGCTTGTAGGTGGGAGAGTTCTTTCTCAGGTCAACTGCCACGTCGTAAACCGCTCCGCGCACAACACGGACGAGCTTTCCCTGCGGAAACTGCTTCTGATAATGCAATCCGCGCAATACGCCCTTGACCGACATAGACTGGTTGTCCTGAACGAACACCATATCAAGTCCTGCTTCCTTCATATCGTTTTGGTTGTAGGTCTCCATAAAATAGCCGCGGCTATCTCCGTGAACTGCGGGCTCAATGATGCAAAGCCCCGGAATTTCCAATTTGGTTACACGAATCTGTCCCATAATCGTTCTCCTTTTATTTTTTATTATTGTCCGAATTCAACAAGCTCAAGCCCCTCGTTGTTGTTGAGGGTGTGACCGATGTGCCACTCACTGTTAAAGAGCAGATAATCGTTGCCTCTGAAGTCCTGCACCCACTTGACGTCAAAGAGATGCAACGTTTTGGGATCGACGCCGTTTGCGATCCTGCGGATATACTGATACGGCTGCGGATACTGCTTATAGGAAACACCGTATTCCGCCTTCATACGCGACTCGAGCACGTCGTACTGAAGCATACCGACAACACCGACGTACACACGCTCCAAGCCTCCGCCCGGCTCAATGAAGATGCGGATGGCACCCTCCTGCGCGATCTGGTTCATTCCCTTCGCAAACTGCTTGCGCTTCATGCTGTCGATCTGCTCGACCATTGCAAAGCACTCAGGCGCAAAGGTGGGAATGCCCTCAAAGGTGATCTTGTGCTTCTTATCACAGATGGTATCACCGATCGAGAAGATGCCCGGATCGAACACACCGATAATGTCGCCTGCGTATGCCTCCTCAATGATGGAGCGCTCCTGCGCCATCATCTGCTGAGGCTGGGAAAGCTTGATCTCCTTGCCTCCCTGCACGTGAAAATATTCGGCATCGCGCTCAAATTTGCCCGATACGATTCTCATAAACGCAATTCTGTCGCGGTGCGCCTTGTTCATATTCGCCTGGATCTTGAACACGAACGCGGAGAAGGTCTCGTCAAAGGGAGAGACGGTCTCCTCCTCGGTTGCGCGAGAAAGCGGCGGCGTGGTCATTCGGAGGAAATGCTCAAGGAAGAACTCCACACCGAAGTTGTTGAGCGCGGAGCCGAAGAACACGGGGCTGAGCGTTCCGTTTTGCACCTTTTCAATGTCAAAATCAAAGCACGCGCCGTCAAGCAGCTCTACCTGCTCGGTCAGCTCCTCACGCGCATACGGCCCGATCAGCTCGTCCATACGCGCGGTATCGTTGATGTCACAGTCGATGGAGGCAAGTCTGTCGCGTCCTCTGTGCGAATCCCCAAAGGCAAGGATCTTCCGTCCGTCGCGGTCATACACGCCCTTGAAGCTGACACCGCATCCGATGGGCCAGTTCATCGGGTAGGTTCCGATGCCGAACTCCTTTTCCAATTCATCAATAAGATCGAACGGATCTCTTGCCTCGTGGTCAAGCTTATTGATGAAGGTAAAGATCGGGATATGGCGCATCGCGCAGACCTTGAAAAGCTTACGCGTCTGCGGCTCGATACCCTTTGCCGCATCGATGACCATCACCGCGCTGTCCGCCGCCATAAGCGTGCGGTAGGTGTCCTCGGAGAAGTCCTGGTGTCCCGGTGTATCGAGAATATTGATGCAATAACCGTCATATTCAAACTGCATTACGGACGAGGTAATGGAAATACCTCTCTTCTTCTCCATCTCCATCCAGTCCGAAACGGCGTGGCGGTCTGCCGCCTTACCCTTTACGGATCCTGCGGTCTGGATCGCGCCGCCGTAAAGCAAAAACTTCTCGGTCAGCGTGGTCTTACCCGCGTCGGGATGCGAGATGATTGCAAAGGTCCGTCTGCGCTTGATTTCCTGTTCCAACTGTTTCATGCGTAGAGTATGATCCTTTCGATTCAATAATAGCTTCTTTAACTTTACTATTGTACCATATTTTTCTCTCACTTGCAAGCATTATTTCATTTTTTTCACGCAAAATCAGAAAAAGCGGCTTGGAAATGAAAATTCTCTCAAAACGCATTTCCGTTCCGACCGATATAAAAAAATGATTGACAAGAAACACAAAAAGCGGTATAATAAAATCAAATAAAAGTGGGAGGCACCCTATATGAACAGGCATAAGCTCGGTGTTGCACTGAACAACAACGTCGCCGCGGAGCAGATTCCTCTGATCGCACGCATCGGCTACGATTCTTTTTTTATTGATTGGGACAAGGATTTTGAAAATCTGAAGACCTTTCACAAAAAAGGACGCGAAAACGGACTGGAATTAACCTCGCTTCACGCGCCCTTCACGCGCGTTCATCAGCTTTGGACGGCAGGAGAGGAAGGAGATGCGGTTGAGGCGGAATTGGCTCGTTGCATTGAGGACTGTGCAAGGCTCGAGATTCCCGTGCTCGTCTCCCACCCCTTCATCGGCTTTAACGATCACTCCCCCACTCCCTACGGGCCTCTCCGTTACCGCAGACTCGGCGAGCTTGCACAAAGGCTCGGCGTTTGCGTGGCAATTGAAAACGTGGAGGGCGAGGAATATCTCGACGCGCTTCTCCCCAATCTGCGCGACATTCCCGCAATCGGCTTCTGCCTTGACACAGGTCACGAGCAGTGCTACAACCGCGGCCGCGATATGCTTGCCGACTATGGCGATCTGCTCCGTTACGTCCACATCAACAGCAACGTGGGGGTCACCGATCCCGCAGGAAAGATCACCTACCGCGACGATGCACATATGCTCCCCTTTGACGGCATTGCGGATATGGATTTCCTCGCGCGCCGATTGGTCAGGCACGGCTTTGACGGTCATCTGACAATGGAGCTGCGCAAGATCAACCACAAGGAGCGCAACACCAACGACGCCTATATCCCCATGACCGATGAGGAGTTCCTTGGAGAAGCCTTCCGCCGGATTACGCGTCTTGCTGAAATCATTGAAAAAATCTAAACTTTTTTTCAAAAAAACTTGAAAATAGAATTCGACTGTGTTATAATATATTGTCATGATACTTTAGGGTTCGATAAATCTGTATAAAAAGAAGGTATTTGTACTATGAGCCGTATGATTGGAACTGTATCCAGAGGTGTGAGAGCGCCCATTATCAAGAGCGGTGACGACATTGTTGAGATCGTTACGCAATCTGTTCTTGAAGCATCTGCAGATGCGGGCTTTGCTTTCAATGACCGTGACATCGTTGCTATGACCGAGGCGATCGTTGCACGCGCACAGGGTAACTATGCAAGCGTTGACGATATCGCAAACGACGTAAAAGCAAAATTCGGCGGTGAGACCGTTGGTGTCATCTTCCCCATCCTCAGCCGCAACCGCTTTGCAATCTGCCTGCGCGGAATTGCAAAGGGCGCAAAGAAGATCGTTCTGATGCTTTCCTACCCCTCCGACGAGGTTGGAAATCACCTCATCAGCATCGATACGATGGATGAGAAGGGTGTGAACCCCTACACGGACGTTCTCACGCTTGAGAAATACCGCGAGCTGTTTGGCTACGAGAAGCACACCTTCACGGGAGTGGACTACGTTGAATACTACGAGACGCTGATCCGCGAGAGCGGCGCCGACGTGGAGATCGTTTTTGCAAACAATCCCAAGGCGATCCTCAACTACACCAAGAACGTGCTTTGCTGTGATATTCACACCCGCGCACGCACCAAGAGAATCCTCAAGGCGGCAGGCGCTGAAACCGTGCTCGGTCTGGATGAGATCCTCAACGCACCCGTAAACGGAAGCGGATTCAACGCAGATTACGGTCTGCTCGGCTCCAACAAGGCAACCGAGGATCAGGTCAAGCTCTTCCCCCGCGATTGCCAGCCTGTCGTAGATGCAATCCAGAAGAAGCTCTTTGATGCAACGGGCAAGAAGATCGAGGTTATGGTCTACGGCGACGGCGCATTCAAGGATCCCGTCGGAAAGATCTGGGAGCTTGCAGACCCGGTCGTAGCACCCGCTTACACCGCAGGTCTTGAGGGTACCCCCAACGAGCTTAAGCTCAAGTATCTCGCAGACAATGAGTTCAGCGCACTCTCGGGCGATGCACTCAAGGCAGCGATCAAGAATAAGATCCAGGAAAAGGACGGCAACCTCGTTGGCAAGATGGCTTCCGAGGGCACGACTCCCCGCCGCCTCACCGACCTGATCGGCTCGCTCTGCGACCTGACCTCCGGCTCCGGTGACAAGGGTACGCCCATCGTCTTCATCCAGGGTTATTTCGATAACTACACGACCGAATAATATTTGAATTTTTACAGGTGGGCATATTTGAATGCGATTCAGATATGCCCACTTGTTTTTAGGCTTTTTTCGTTTGAAGGCGAAAAAACGGTAAAAAAGAGAGCAAGCAATGCTTGCTCTCTTTTCTATTTAAAAGGTTATGACGTACTTTCCGAGGGCGCGCTCCTTTTTGTCTGTAAGAATCGCAGGCAGCTCGTCGACCGATGCGGTCTTGTAGATCATAGAAGAGACGTCGATCTTCCCCGACTCGATCAGGGAAAGTGCTCTCTGCTGGGTATAGGGGTTGATGAAGGAAGCACGGAGAGTGATCTCCTTTTTGAAAAGCTCAAAGGGCTTGATGGCGACCTCGTCCCGAGGACGGGTCAGACCAAACAGCATAACTGTTGATTTTTTCCCTGCAAGCGCGATCGCCTGAGCGACGGTTGACGTTCTGCCCACACATTCAATGACCGTATGGATCCGCTTGATTCCTGCCGCCGCAATTGCTTCCTCTGCGTTCTCTGTAAACGGATCAATGACAAGATCCGCGCCGAGCTTTTGCGCCAACGCACGCTTCTCGGCAATCGGCTCGATCATAATGAGCGTCGAAGCCCCCTTGAGCTTGGCGAGCTGGAGCATCAGAAGCCCGATCATTCCACCGCCGATGACCGCAACGGTAGCCCCCGGCTCAATATCGCACATATCGATGCCGTGCAGGCAACACGCCACAGGCTCGGTCATTGCCGCCTGCGTAAACGCGACGCCCTCACCGAATTTGTAGACCTGCGACTGCGGAACGGCACAGTATTCGGCAAATCCACCGTTCACCGTGGTACCGATTCCGATCATATGCTCGCAGAAGTGTCCAACGCCACCGCGGCAATAATCGCACTCGTTGCAAAGCTTATTGGGATCCACACAAACGCGATCCCCTACCTGAACTGACGTTACGCTCGCGCCGATAGCCACAACCTCTCCCGCAAACTCGTGTCCAAGCACCGTACCTGCAGGTGTGGGCGCCGCGCCCTCGTCTCCGTCAAAAATATGCATATCCGTGCCGCATACACCGCACGCGCGCACACGGATCAAAACCTCGTCTGCTCCGATCTTCGGCGTTGCGATCTCCTCTACGCGAAGATCCTCCTTACTGTAAAAAACCGCTGCCTTCATCTTAAAAAACCTCCTCATATGTAGGAATGGATGCGATCGCACCCTTTTTCTTTGTACTCAAGCCCGCTGCCTTGACCGCATACCGCACTGCAGATTCAATGCGCGCTGCGGACAAGCTTGCAAAGTCGATCTTCTCACGGCTGAGCGCATACAGGAACGTACCGAAGAAAATGTCGCCTGCCCCGGTAGTATCCACGGTCCTGATCTTGAGGGACGGAACGAATCCGATCCCTTTTCGGGTTGCGTAGAGGACACCGTTGCCGCCGTCGGTTACAAGAACCAGGGAAACACCCTTGGCAAGCACCTTCTTTGCCGCCGCGCGCATATCTCTCTCCCCTGTTACAAGCTCCAGCTCCTCACGGGAAAACTTGACGATGTCTGCCTTAGGGTAGTACGCACGCATCACCTCTGCCGCGGTGCGCTCATCCTTCCACAAAAGCTTGCGATAGTTGGGATCCATCGTAATGATGCATCCGTTCTCCTTTGCAATGGCAAGCGCACGGTCGGTGGCGGATTTTGCGGGATCTGCCGTTAAGGACAGACTTCCGAAATGGAAGATCCTTGAGTTTTTGATCAGTTGCTCGTTGACCTCCTCGGGTGCAAGGAACAGATCTGCCCCGAAATTGCGGCAGAAGCTGAAGTGACGGTCTCCCGTTTCGTCCAACGCCACGAATGCAAGCGTGGTATTATGAACGCTGTCCTTACAAAGTCCCGCTGTGGAAATATTGCATTCCCGAAGCGTTTGGGTGAGAAAATCTCCGAACATATCGCTTCCAACCTTGCCGATAAACGCTGTTTTGCCGCCAAAGCGCGCAAACGCGGCAAGGAGATTTGCAGGCGCTCCGCCCGCGTTTTGTTCGTAGGTATGCTTTCCGTCCTCGCCCTTTACAGGGGTAAAATCGATCAGAATTTCGCCTAAAGCACAAATATCAATCATTTTTCTTCCAAACCGATAAAAATCGGCTTCCTTTCTGCAAAATAGCAAATCTCTCTGAATCCGATCTCCCGAAGCATCTCGCAGGCTTCCTCAAACGCGTTTCCGATGCTTTCGGGAATATGCGCATCACTGCCAAGCGTGAGCATCCGACCGCCCAGCTCGTAGTAGCGCGTGAGAATGGCACGGCTCGGAAGCCAATCGCCATACGATCTCCCTGCCCCTGAGGTGTTGACCTCCAAGGCAATTTCTCGGCGGATGATCTCTCGCAGGATCTCATCGATCTCCTCGTAAAACTCGCGCTCATCCAAGCCCCTTCTGTATTTTCCGTTAATATAACGAAGCGGACAGGTGAGGTGACTGAGCACGTCGATATCGTCGCGCGCCAGCATTTCCCGCATCGATTTCAGATATGCCGCAAAAAACGCCCTGATCCGCTCCATCGACTTTTCTCCGACACTCCAATCGACTCTCGAATAGCTATCGTCCACATCCTCCAGGTAAACCGTATGAACCGAGCCGAGGATCACGTCATAGTCGCAAAGCTGCATAAACGGATCGCGCATAGAGGGGTTGAATTCCACTCCCGCCAGCTCCATTCCCTGCAAAATTCGGAGACGGTCGCCGTATTGCAGGCGCGCCTCCTTCACCTCCGCAATACACCGTTGCATTGCGTGATAAGTATCGTGCCTTTCCGCAGAGCAAAGATCTACGTGATCGCATATCGCAATGCCCTTCATTCCCATTGCAATCGCACTCTCGCAGACCTGCGATAGCGTTTGAGTGCTATCGTGAGAATTTTTTGTATGGATATGACAGTCAAACATAAATTTCTCCTCAATCCTTCTTGACAAACGTTCTGTTTTGTACTATTATAATATAAAACGAAAAAACATTCAACACACGCCGAAAAAAGTGATAAAACGATCACATTTTTCTTTGTTTATTTCTTTGAAACGATCAATTCGAAAGCAACGGAGGCAATATGAATACCGAACGAAAAAATCAAATCCTCAAAATTCTGCTCAAAAAGAAAAAGGTGACGGTGAGCGAGCTTGCGCAGGAGCTGTACATCAGTGAGCCGTCGATCCGGCGCGACCTCTCCGAATTGGAGCGAGAAAAGCTGATTCGGCGCGTGCACGGCGGAGCGATTTTGGAGGAGCATAGTGAGTCTCTCATCAAAATCCCCTTTCTCCTCCGTGAGCTTGAGGACCACGACGCCAAAACCATTATTGCGCAAAAAGCGGCAGAGCTTGTTCAGGACGGCGACGTTGTGATGATGGATGCCTCCTCCAGCGCCTATGCCATGATTCCCTACCTTGCCAAAAAATCCAACGTCACGGTCATTACCAACGGCATCAAATCGCTGATGCGACTTTCGGAATACGGCATTAACGCCTATTCAACGGGAGGGCATCTCCTTCCCTCCTGCTTTGCACTGACCAACGATGACGCGCACGAAATCATTTCGCGCTACAACGCGGACGTTGCATTTTTCTCCTGTCGCGGCATTTCGCCCGACGGTATGGCAACCGATTTTTCGATTGAAGAAAATACGGTTCGCTCCAAAATGATGGAGCGCTCAAAAAAATCCGTGCTTCTCTGCGCCGGCAAAAAGCTCAACAAGACCTATCTGCACAACCTCTGCCACATTCGCGACCTCACCGCGGTCATCTCGGAGGAGGAGCTGCCTGAGAATCTGAAAAAAGCACTTGAAGGATAAAAAAACAACGCATCGCAGGATGCGTTGTTTTTCTTTTTAATATTCCGCGTTGCCGACTGTACGGGGATACGGAATGACGTCACGGATATTGGAAACGCCCGTGAGGTACATAATGATGCGCTCAAAGCCCAGACCGTAGCCTGCGTGCTTGGTTCCGCCGTAGCGACGGAGGTTGACGTACCACCAATAATCCTCTTCCTTGAGGTTGCACTCCTTCATACGCTCCAAAAGGACGTCGATGCGCTCCTCTCTCTGGCTACCGCCGATGATCTCACCGACACCGGGAACGAGCATATCCATTGCCGCAACGGTCTTGCCGTCGTCGTTGAGTCGCATATAGAAGGATTTGATTTCCTTGGGATAGTTGATGACGAATACGGGCTTTCCAAACACCTTTTCGGTGAGGTATCTCTCGTGCTCGGTCTGCAGGTCGCAGCCCCACTCGACGGGATACTTGAAGTCCGCGCCGCTCTTCTTGAGCAGCTCGACCGCATCGGTGTAGGTCACCTTCTCGTAATCGCTGTTTGCAAGCGTGTTCAGACGCTCCAAAAGTCCCTTATCCACAAAGTTATTAAAGAACTCAAGCTCCTGCTTGCAGTTAGTCAGAACGTGGCGGATGATATATTGGATCATATCCCACGCAAGCTGCATATTATCGTTGAGATCCGCAAATGCGATCTCAGGCTCGATCATCCAGAATTCCGCCGCGTGTCTTGCGGTGTTGGAGTTCTCCGCACGGAAGGTGGGACCAAAGGTATAAATGTTACCAAACGCCATTGCATAGGTCTCGCCCTCAAGCTGACCCGAAACGGTAAGGTTTGCGCTCTTGCCAAAGAAATCCTTGGACCAATCGATCGATCCGTCCTCGTTCTTGGGAGGATTGGTGAGATCAAGCGTGGTAACACGGAACATTTCTCCCGCACCCTCGCAATCCGATCCCGTGATCAGCGGCGTATGCACGTAAACGAAGCCGCGATCGTGGAAGAAGGAATGGATCGCATACGCGACCTCACTGCGGACACGGAAAACTGCGGAGAACAGGTTGGTTCTGGGGCGCAGATACGCCTGCTCGCGCAGGTACTCTACCGTGTGACGCTTCTTCTGGAGCGGATAGTCGGGAGTGGATGCACCCTCAACCTCGATCTCAATTGCCTTCAGCTCGAAGGGCTGCTTCATCTCGGGAGTGAGAACAACCTTTCCGCGTACAACAACCGCCGAACCGACGTTGAGCTTTGCGATCTCATCGTAGTTTGCAATCTTTTCGCGCTCAAAGACCACCTGCATGGTCTTGAAGCAGCTTCCGTCATACAGATCGATAAATCCGAAAGCCTTACTGTCGCGGATGCTTCTTGCCCAACCGCCAAGCGTGATCTCACGCTCGCTGTACGCTTGCATATCCGCATAGACGTTTTTAATCAATTCTCTTTTCATATCATACCTCATATCTCGGACAACTGTCCGCTTCTACAAGTATTTATTTTATCACAAGAGTGCAAAAAAGTCAATCCAATTTGCACATTTTCTGCCTTTTTTGCGTCATTCTTTCACACCTGTGCTTCTTTTGCAAGGGTGCGGAGCGCATTGCGATCGATCTTTCCGTTCGGAGTCAGCGGAAAGCGCGGCAGCCTTAACAGGATCGCGGGGATCATATACCGCGGCAGATAGCCTGCAAGCGTGCGGAGCATTTCATTTTGCTCAACGTCGCCCGTATAGAAAAGCAGGATCTGCTTGCTTTCGCTGTCATAGAGACAGCAAGCGCGTCCCACACGCTCATCGTGCATTGCGGCGCTCTCGATCTCCCCCAGCTCTATGCGGTGTCCCTGATGCTTGATCTGCGCATCCTTACGGCAGACAAACACCAATTCTCCGCGCTCGTTACGGTATCCGAGATCCCCCGTTCGATAAAGGATCTCCGGGTAATGCGAGTGAAGCGGATTTTGCACAAAGCTCTCCGCCGTTTTTTCGGGATTGTTATAGTAACCGAGCGTCACGCAGGTACCGCGGAGGTAGATCTCCCCCGTCTCCCCTGTCTGCGCTTCTCTTCCCTCCTCCGTAATGAGCAACAGGTCGGTATTGCGGAAGGGGCGACCGACGGGAATCGGCTCCTCCTCGGTCAGCTCGCGGTCGGCGTGCCAATAGCAGGACATTCCCGTTGCCTCAGTGGGACCGTAGAGATTGACGAATTTTGCATTCGGGAGCGCCTCTCTCCACAGCTTGTACTGTCTCTTGGGAAAGACCTCGCTGCCGAACGCAACCGTTTGCAGGTAGCGCGGCGGATTCTTTTCAAGCGCACCAAGCTCGGAGATCATCGTCAATGCCGAGACAACCCAGCAGACTGTATTGATCTTGTGATCATTCAGAAAATCGCAAAGCTTCATCGGGAAGGAAAAGCACATTTTGGGAACAAAATATGCCGTTGCGCCGTATTTGATGACGGGCATCAGCTCCTTGAGAGGAGCGTCAAAGTAAAGCGGCGTCTGATTGGCAAACACCGTATCCTCCGAAAAACCCATCACCTCGCACAAGCTCTCCACGTAATCGATAACCGATCGGTGGCAAGCAACGACACCCTTGGGAATTCCCGTTGATCCCGAGGTAAAGACGATGTAAATGGGATCGGTGTCAATGGCACGCGCGCGCACCTCGGCAAGGATCGCTTCGTCCGTTTCCTCCTCCGCCAATTCAGCGTAAGACGAAACCGCAATTCCCTCAAGATTCAATGCCTGCGCTTTTTTCTTGCCCGTTTCATCAACGAGTAGCAAGCGCGTGCCCACGCTCTCAAGAATGGTCTGCATCCGCGCGGGCGGCATATCGGGATCGAGCGGAACGTAATAACACCCTGCATAGACGGTTCCGTAAAATGCGGCAACCTCAAACGGATGCTTTTTCATCAGAATTGCAATCGGCTCACGGCGGTAACCGCGTTTGCACAGTGCCGTGCCGATACGGCGGGAGGAATCGAGCAGCTCTGCAAAGCTCATATCGCATTTTCCATCGGAATACGCGGTCTTTTGCGGCAAGCGAGGCGCGGTCTGCTCGAGATACTGTAAAATATTGGTTTGCATCTGTTATCCCTCGTACGGTAATTTGGTGATCCTTGCGGTTGCGGACGCAGGATATGCGACGCGATCGTATGCATAAAAGGTTCCGTGCTCGCGCGCTTCTCTGACCTGCTCGTTGTAATAGCGGAGCTGCTCGTCGGTAACCAGCACGATCTTACCGTTATAGGTCTGGTCTCGGAGGTGGGTTGTATCGAAGTGATACCACTGCGGGTTCTCCGCATCTCCAACGTTGACGTAGTTCCAATAATGCGTCTCTCCCATTTCTGCCGATGCGGCGGAGGTACGCTGAATTTCCATATTTTCAATTCCAAGGCGGGTAAGAAGTGCCTTGGAGAGCGAGAAATAGGTGTAGCAATCACCCAACCCGCGGTCGATTCCGTAATATGCGGCACGAATCCAATCGCCCTTTTCGGAATCGGAGGTATATTGGATCTTATTAAAGACGTAATTGTAAACCGCGCGGCATTGCTCCTCACGGCTCATATTGGGCGTAATGATGCTCGCGATGACCGTATCGAGCTTTGCATTGAGCATTGCCTCGGTAACCTCAAGCCTTGTTACGTAGACCTTTGCCTTGGCGGTTGCCACGTTTCCAACCGCATCCTTTGCGATATAACGGACGTAATACTGTCCTTCCTTCGTCAGATCGACACCCGTGGAATCGACCGAAAGCGTCAAAACGCCTCCGCAATCGTCGGTTACAACCACGCCGCTCTTGTAGGAAACGCCCTCTCCGATATGAACGCCGATGTCCTTGACACCCGAAATGATAGGCGGTGTGTTATCCTGACGCAAATTCATACGCACGGTGCGCTCCGAGCGGGAAAGCCCGCGCTTGAGCACGATGTGAAGCTCATATACACCGACAGAATCAAACACGTAGTTGACCGCAAATTCCGCACGGACGTTTTCGGGCATATCCACAACAAAATCCGATGCCTGCGGCAGAGGCGCACCAACAGCCCAATCCGAATCCTTGACAACAATATCGTCAAGATCAATGCGATCTCCGCAGGAAATCAAGGGACAGACCGACAGTGTAATTGCCAGCACACACGCAACAATATGGCGGCAAATCTTCATCTCAACCGCCTCCTTTCCGAGCTATTGCTAAATAAAAGCCTTAATTTGCTTTATAATTCACGATCGCGAGGAACAGCGCACGGTGACGTGCGTAAATCTCCTCATCCGCAACCTCTCCCACAACCATTGCCTTGGAAAAGACCAAAAGCGTATCTGCGGGAAGTAATTTCATAATTTCATAATGCTTGTAAAAATCGGTATCCCCCAGACGGATCGCGTAATCGTCATAAGCATGGGTCAGATCGACGCCAAGCTCCGCCAGCGGAACCAAGCGCTCGTGTACAACAAGCCCAAGCCCATCGGGCGTTTCCCCGCGTGCCAGATCCTCCGCCTCCGTGTCATACACGTCCTGACCAACCATCCATACCGAGCTGGTTCCCGTCATCAGAAAATCCGAGAACGCGGAAATGCGATCCTGATTGGTCTTTTTTGCGGTGGAATACGCATAATTGTCCTTTTTGAGCTCTCCCGTCTCCTCGTCGGTGTAGGTGTACATCTCGCCCAACACCTGCTCGGTGTAGATCGGGAACGGATTGAGCCCTGCCGAATCACCGACTCCATCCTCTCCAAGAGGTAAAAAGTCGGTCAAAAGCTTACCGATCTCCTCGGATTCGCGTGCGCTGAGCGTATATCCACCTGCATACGTCACGATCACATCCGAGCGTGCCGTGGTTGCGCATTGCGTAAAGCAAATTGCAAACACCATTACAAAAAAGCCGATTACGATCGTATGCCACTTATAATGATACCAAAAGTTGTCAAGCCAATTCAAAAACCGATTTTGAACAACGATCTTGCCCGCCTCGAGTTTTTCGTCCCTTTCGCTCACAAAAAGCTCCTCCTTATTTCAAAAAAGCGGAACAGGCGTATTCCAATCGAAATAGCGTCTGTTCCGCTTCTCTGCGCTTAAGCCTGCGTTCTGGAAACCTCAAGAACCTTCATCGATACGGTTCCGTTGGGAACGTCGACCGTAATGAGGTCGCCTGCGCGCTTACCCATCAAAGCGGCACCGATGGGAGACTGATCCGAGATCTTACCCTCCATAGGATTGGACTCGTTAGAGCCAACCAGGTCGAGCGTCTGCTCCATACCGAGTGCAGTATTGAGAACCTTGACCTTGGAGCCCAAGCTGATCACACTGGTATCAATGGTGGACTCATCAAGAATGACCGCATTCTCAACAAGCTCCTCCAGCTCCTTGATGCGAGCCTCGTTCTTCGCCTGCTCGTTTCTTGCCTCATCGTACTCGGAGTTCTCCGAAAGGTCTCCGAAGGAACGTGCAACCGCAATATCGTTCTTGATCTTCTCACGCTTCTCAAACTTGAGATAGTTGAGCTCGTCTACCAATTCCTGATAACCCTGTTGGGTGTACATCTGTTTTCCTTTTGCCATGATTGTCTCCTTATATTGTAAAAATAAATAGTATCATTTTTGAAGCTGCGAAAACGCAACCTGCAATTGATTGTCAAGTGCCTCGGGCAGATCGTAGAGGCTATATCCGCTCGCCTCCTGCGAAAGCGCGACCTGCAAGCCCTCATCGGGTGCAATCCCGATCTCGTGATAGGTCTCTCCGCATTTTGTCAGGTAAGCGTGTGTGGTTAATTTGAGGTAGCCCTCATAGGGACTGATGGAGGAAAGATCGAAGAACATTTGCAGAATGCCCTTTCCAAAAGTCCTCTCTCCAACAAGCTTTGCCAAGCCGTAGTCGCGCATCGTTGCCGCAAAAACCTCCGCAGCACTCGCGGTATTTCCGTTGCAAAGCACGACCATATCGAGGTCGCTGTAAATTCCAATGTCCTCCTCGCGGACACTGCAATGCTTGTATTCATCGGTAAAAGCCGTCGGCTCTACGTAGTAGCTCCTTGCGACCTGACCGTTTCGATCGATCGATTGAAGAACAAGATCACCCTTCTTGAGGAAGAAGGAAAGGATCGCCTTGATGGATTGCAGATCGCCTCCCGGGTTGTCTCGCACGTCAAACACGAAATGCGAAACGCCCTCCGCACGAAGCTGATCCACGATCGAACGGAACAGCCTTGGCGTTTCCAGATCGAAGCGTCGGATCGAGACCAACGCCGTAGTGGGATCTCCGTCCTTTCTATCAAAAAACACGTCGGGATTCGAGATCAGTGCGCGCGTGAGAGTAAACTCGATGGGCAGATAGCGCATCTCGTCCACCAATCGTAAAACTGCAAGCTGAACGGTCGTTCCCTCTTCTCCGCGAATCATTTCAAGTGCCTGCTCATATCCGCCAAGCGACTCAACTGACCGATAAACCCCATCGACCTTGACCGCGTAGATAAAGTCGCCGCGGCGCATACCCGCATTCTGCGCGGGAGAGTTTCCATAGAAGAAATCTATGGCGAAGCCCTGATAGATCACCCCGTTGTAATTGACAGAGCCTTGAATAGTGGAAGCACCGATCCCGTCATACGAATCCGATCCCGATTTGAGATTTTCATATTCTTCCTTCGTATAATATGCGGCGTAACGGTCTCCCGTCTCTGCAACGTATGCGCGAAGTGCGGCGTCGATCATTTCCTCCTCGGACATCTGATCCGCGTAGTAGGAATATTTCTCGAGCATTGCGGCAATGAGCGCCAGCTCTCCGACATCCTGATATTTTGCAAGCTCCTGCTGCTGCGCAAGGATTGCCCCCGCATAACGGTTGCGCATAAACGAGGAAGCAAGCACGTAAGAGAAAATGACCGAAAAAGCAACGGCAACACACAAAACGCACACAAACACGTCAAGCGGAACGGTACGCTTTTTCCTCTCGGTTGGCTCTGCAACGGTAAACGAGGGTGCTTCATAGGAAAGCCGTACGCTCTCCCCCACCTCTTCTACCGCGGCCTCCTGCTCAACAGGCAGCTCCGATTGATTTTGCAACTCCGACTCGGAGTGTTCGTTGAAATCCATACAACTCCTTTCGAACGATCCTTCATCATTCTTCATTTTGTCCTCTTCATTTACGTACAGGAAGATTCTCAAAATCTGCTTATCGGCAAAGGAGCTTTATGAGGACATTCGTCAATTTACAGTACAGAAGCGAAATGTGCTTCGCGGGTCGAGCCACGGCACATTTCGCCCTCTGATGTAGAATAAAGTCGTTTATTAGAACTTGATCGGCTTGGAGTTGAGATACTTTCTGACCATCAGCGCAACCTTGAAGGTGATCGCGTGCTCAAACTCACGCAGGTCAAGCCCCGTCAGCTTGCGGATCTTCTCAAGACGGTAAACAAGCGTATTTCTATGTACGAACAACTTTCTCGACGTCTCGGAAACGTTGAGGTTGTTCTCAAAGAACGCTTGAATGGTCATAAGCGTCTCACGGTCGAGCGACTCAAGGCTTCCGCGCTTGAACACCTCCTGCAAGAACATCTCGCAGAGCGTGGTGGGAAGCTGATAGATGAGTCTGCCGATGCCGAGATTTTCATAGTTGATGATGTTCTTCTCGGTCTCGAACACCTTACCCACCTCAAGCGCAACCTGCGCCTCCTTGTAGGCACGCGCCAGATCCTTGAGGTTCTCTACCACAGAGGAAATACCGATTGCGACCTTTGCATAGAACTCGGTGGAAATGGTATCCGCAATATTGGTGGCGATTTTCTCGATCTCGCGACCGTCGGTGCCGGGCTTTACGTCCTTGACCAGCACGATGTCGTGCTCGCCTACGCTGATGACGTAATCCTTCGACTTATCCGGGAACATATTCTGAAGCATCTCAAAGGGCATCATATCGGTCTTGCCGAAGAACTTGATCAGAAAAACGATGCGCGTTTCCTCGGTGTTGAAATGAAGCTCCTTGGATTTGATATAAATATCGCTGGGGAGAATGTTATCAAGAATGATGTTTTTGATGAAGGAGCCCTTGTCGTACTTCTCATCGTACAAATTCTTGATATTGCCAAGAGAGATTGCCAAAAGCTTGGACATCTTCTCTGCCATTTTGTCCTCGCCCTCGACAAAAACGATGTAATCGGTTCTGGGACCGTTGGTCATGGGGCGATAGGTGTAGCCGCCACCCGTGATCACGTCGCTGGTATAATTCAGCTCATCTCTTACACCCTGACGGATCTCTCCGATCTTAATGAGCTCGGAGCAAGCAATGATCACCCCGTTTTCATCAATTACACCAATAATGCGGTCAATCGCATCCTTCATCTGATGGATGACACCCTGAAACAACCTATTAGACATCTTTTTTCTCCTCAATCCAAAGCATTAGAGCGTTTTGTTCGCAGCGATTTGTCACATCGCTCAAACAAACATCAAAAACCTACTATATTTTACACCATTTTTTGTGATTTTTCAATAGGTTTTTTAATATTTTTCATAATTTTTT
>JAZQWH010000142.1:0-3257 GCA_045632205.1 Eubacteriales bacterium | reverse complement strand
GAGCCCCAAAAGGATGCCGAGTGTGTTCTGCTCGCCCTCCGGTGCCCCCGTGGGGAGTCCCGAAACGAGCGCGATGCCCACGAGCGCAAGCAGGACGCAGATCGCGCGCTTGCGTGTCATCCGCTCGCGAAAGAGGATGGGCGCGGCGAGAATGACTAAGACGGGTGCCATATAGTAGCAGAGCGTTGCGGTGGAAACCGTGGTGAAGCGGTACGCCTCAAAGAGCAGGATCCAATTGAATCCGATGAGGATTCCCGAGGCACAGAGAAGCGGAAAATTCCTTTTGACCGATGCGCGATCGGGCGTTCTTCTGCCGATCAGGATGACCGCAAGCAGAAAAAGCGCGCCGATAATGCCTCGCGCCATTGCGATCAGCGAGGAAGGAAGCTCGATGTATTTGCGGAAAATGCCGATCGTTCCAAAAATGAGCATCGCCATTGCAAGGCTCATCAGCGCCGCGTGTTTCGTTTTCATAACCATCTCCTGGATTGTAAGATTTATTGGGGGGTATTATTTGTTAGGGAAAACTTTTTTGGTTTTTTGTGGGGAAAACTTTTTGGAAAGAAGTGAAGGTCGCAAGCGACCGCGAACTTGCTTCGCAAGGTTCGCCACCCACACCCCTTTCAAAACCTTTAAAAAAAGGTTTTGGGTGAATCGGATTGGTTAGTTTGTGCCACTGTCGTTTGTCAGGGGTGCAGATTTTTTTGTCTGTGGACAGTTTCACAGATTTGCTGCCGCACATTTTTTAGGGACCGCTTCTCGCTGCGGCTCGGTCACGATGCGGTTCTGATATGCCCCCGGCATATCATTCATTACCGCATCGCCGCTTCGCTACCCAAAATGGCCACCGATATTACTTTACCTTTGTATGTGTTGTTTTCTCTGCACACAATAGCCTTCCCCAGCGGGGAAGGGGGACCGCGAAGCGGTGGATGAGGAGAAAGACGAGAGCAAACTAACTTTATGGAGTTTTCAGGGTTGGCGGTCCCTGAAAACTGTGCGGCAGCAAATCTGCGAAACTGTCCGCAAGCAAAAAAATCTGCACCCCTAACAAAAGTCAGTGGCACAGACTAATAAATCCGAGTATCCCAAAAACTTTTTTAAAGTTTTTGAGGGGGTCATAGGGGGGACTTTTCTCAAAAAGTTCCCCCTAATAAACCTAATATCTAAATAAACCAACCGTGTCAGTTAACGGTCAATACGACCTTGCCAACGCTTTTGCCCTGATAGAGCAGGTCGTGAGCCGCCTCTGCCTCCTGAATGGGAAGCGTTGCGTAGATGGTGGGCTTGACCTCGCCTGCCTCGATCTTGGGGTAGACGTCGCGGACGATGCCTGCGAGGATCTCCGCCTTGACCGCGGGCGCACGCGAGCGAAGCGTACTGCCGATGATGCGGACGTTGCGGACGTAGATATTCTTGAGATCGATCTCGGTCTTGGTTCCTGCCAGAGCCGCGATCATGATCCAGCGCGCGCCGTGCGTGAGATAATGGATACACTTGCCCATGATCTCGCCGCCGAGGCAATCGATGGCAACGTCAACCGAGTGACCTGCCTCCAATTCCTCCTTGAGGACGAGCGAAATATCCTCCTTGGTGGTGACGACCACGCGATCCGCGTTGAGGTGCTTGATGCTCGCGGCGATCTCGTCGGTGAGGACCGTGGTGATGACGCGTACGCCGAACGCCTTTGCCATTGGAATGATAACGCTTGCGAGTCCCGAAGCACCCGCGTTCATCAGAAGCGTGTTGCCGGGTTGGATCTTGCCCTCGATAAAGAGATTGAGATAGGCAGTTGCGAACGCCTCGGGAATTGCCGCCGCTTCAACCATCGTGCAGTTCTTCGGCACGGGCATGAGCATATCGTGCTTGACGCTGACGTACTCGGCATATCCGCCGCCGCCCAGCAGTGCGCAGACCTTGTCGCCAAGCTTCCATTCGGAAAGTCCTGCGACCTCCGCGCCCATCTCCACGATCTCGCCCGCGACCTCAAGTCCCATCCATTCGGGACAGCCGGGAGGGGGCGGATAATCTCCCTCTCTCTGCATCAGGTCGGCGCGATTGAGTGCCGCCGCGTGGATCTTGACGAGCACCTCGTCCGCCTTGAGGATCGGATCGGGAACGTTATCCCAGCGCAGGCTCTTATCTTCGTTTACCAGAATTGCTTTCATCTTCTTGTCTCCTTTTTCAAACGTTCATTCCGCAGCATTTGAGAATCGTGCGGAACAGCTCAAGCTCGTAGTCGAGCGTATAGGGATTTTCCTTTTCGCCGCGCACCATCTCTGCAAACGCAAAGAGCATTGCCTCGTAGCGATGGTAATTTTCGCTCTTGGTATGGATGAACGCGGTGCGTCCCTCCTCGTTGAGGTAGCGGTCGTCCATTTCGGTGTAAAGCCGATACTTTCTCGTCACGCCCTCGGGCTCTGCCTCAAGCGGTGCGATCTCCACGGTGCGCTCCGTTCCGCAGACGACGAGCTGACGGCGACGGAAGCCGCCCACCTCGCACCCCGCCATACGGATCACCGAAATGCCGTTCGGATATTTCAGGACGGCAAAGCCGATGTCCTCGGAGTCCACTCCGTCAAGCCCCGACGCGGTGTTGAGCGGCAGGACCTCGCTTGGCATCCCCTGGAATTGCAGGACGAGATCGACCAGATGACAGCCGAGATAGAACATCATACCGCCGCGGAAGGTGCCGAGCCATTCGCGGCATTCGCGTCCGTCGTAGCGGCTCATATGTGCCTCCACGCTCCAGATCTTGCCAAGCTCCCCTGCCTTTACGCGGCGGAGCGTATCCTCAATGATGGGGTTGTAGCGGTACATATATCCAATGTGGAAGGTCTTGCCTCCCGCTCTGACCGTTTCGATCAGCTTTTCAAACGCCGCAAGATCCTGGCTGCCCGGCTTTTCCATATGGATGTGCTTGCCGTGCTCTGCCGCCATCTGCGCGTACTTGAGCAGGTGGATCTCATCGGTCTCGACGGTCACCGCCTCGATGCTCTCGTCCAGAAGGATCTCCTCCAGCGTCAGCTCGGGGTAGCCCGAGAGGAATTTTTCGATCTTTTCGGCGCAGGTCTCACGCTCGTCCTCGACGAGGGCGTAGCCCACCAATTCAAACAGCTCGGGGTGTGCCGCCAGCGTGCTGAAGACCTCGGGCGCGTGGCTGTATCGGTTGATGCCGATCTGCGCGATCTTGATTTTTCTCATTTTTCCGCCTCCCACAGGGCGCGCTCGATGCGAAGTCCCTCCTTGACCGAGGC
>JAZQWH010000141.1:0-8654 GCA_045632205.1 Eubacteriales bacterium | reverse complement strand
CCCCTCAAAAACTTTTAAAAAAGTTTTTGGGTTGACTTAAGTTGTCAGTCTGTGCCACTGACTTTTGATAGCAAAACAAGCTCTCTTGCTTTTCTTACAGCTCCAAACAATAGCTCCCGCAAGCGTTTAGGTACCACCACCCTAAACGCTCACCAAAGTAACTTTGCCCCCGACATATCATTCATTCCCGCATCGCCGCTTCGCTACCCAAAATGGCCACCAATGTGACTTTTCCCTTGGAATCGTTGTTCGCACGAACTAAAAAAGCCTTCTCCTTGAGGAGAAGGTGTCACGAAGTGACGGATGTGGTGTGGGAATTCTCTCTCCTCATCCACCTTTGCCGAAGGCAATTTGTCCCCGTCTTCCCCGCTGGGGAAGGCTATTGAGTCTCTGCAAAGAACGATTACAAAGGCAAAGTAACATTGTGGATTTTTTAGGGTTGGCGGTCCCTAAAAAATGTGCGGCAGCAAATCCCAAAAACTGTCCACGGACAAAAAAAGTCTGCACCCCTAACAAACGTCAGTGGCACAGACTAACCAATTAAGACAATCCCAAAACCTTTTTTAAAAGGTTTTGAAAGGGTTTTAGGGAAAACTTTTGCAAAAGTTTTCCCTAATAAATCCTAATAAATCCTAATAAATCCAAAATTACTCTTGAATGAGATATTCGGGATGAGCTTCAGCCTCTTTGGCGTAATGCTCTTCGCAGTATTTCTGACCTGCGAGGCTGAGGTCGCCGTCCTTGCGGCAGGTAGCGCAATCGCCGTCGGTGAGGACGAGGGTGAGGATGAGGGCAGCGAGGAGCGCGACACCGCCGAGGGTGAGCCACGCCTTGGTCTTTGCGGTCATTTTCTTTTTGGTAGCGCTGTTGAGAGCCATGGTAACGAGGATGATCGCGCCCATTACGATGATGATGGCGAGCATACCGAGTCCCATATATTTGAGGTTTTCAACGAAGTTCATAGGTGTAAATTCCATGATAGTACCTCCTTACATAAAGAAGCTGAGGATCAAGCCGCCTGCGATGACCGAAGCGATCTGACCGGAGACGTTGACACCGATGGAGTGCATCAGCAGGAAGTTCTGAGGATCCTCCTTGAGTCCCATCTTGTGGACGATTCTGCCCGACATGGGGAATGCGGAGATGCCTGCCGCGCCGATCATCGGGTTGACCTTCTTCTTGGAGAAGACGTTGAGCAGCTTTGCGAAGAGGACACCGCCTGCGGTATCGAACACGAACGCGAACAGACCGAGCGCGAGGATGAGGAGCGTGTCCAGCTCAAGGAACTCAGCCGCCTGCATACGGAGCGCAACGGTGATGCCGAGGAAGATGGTGACGAGGTTTGCCAGCACCTTCTGCGCGGTCTCGGAGAGCGAGTTGAGCACGCCGCACTCACGGATGAGGTTACCGAACATCAAAAAGCCGACGAGCATAATGGAATCGGGGGCAACGATACCCGCGATCATCGTGATGACGATGGGGAAGAGGATACGGGTGAGCTTGGAGACCTCGCGAGCCTCGTAGGGCATACGGATCATACGCTCCTTTTTGGTGGTGAGGAGCTTGATCACGGGAGGCTGGATGATCGGGACGAGCGCCATATAGGAGTACGCCGCAACCATGATCGCGCCGAGGTACTTGGAGCCGAGCTTGTTTGCAACGACGATGGAGGTGGGGCCGTCAGCCGCGCCGATGATGGCGATGGAGGCAGCGTCCTTGATGTCGAAGAACATCGAAGCGAGGCAGAGGGTGAAGAAGATACCGAACTGAGCCGCCGCACCGAAGATCATCAGCTTGGGGTTGGAGAGCAGAGGACCGAAGTCGATCATCGCGCCGATACCGATAAAGAGGATCAGCGGGAAAAGCTCGGTGGCGATTCCTGCATCAAACAGGGTTTCGAGCGCGCCGACCTCCGCACCGGGAATGTTGACGATGATGGCGCCGAGACCCATCGGGAGCAGGAGCGTGGGCTCCATTTCCTTCTTGATCGCAAGGAAGATCAGGATCGCACCGATGACCCACATCACGACCATCTGCCACGTCAGGTTGGAAAAGTTTTCGTAAAGGATTTCCATTGTAACAACCTCTCTTTTTTATTTTTTTTGTTCCGAAAAAATGAGACTCTCATTGCGTGACGGGAATTTTCGCGCAATGAGAGTCTCGCTTTTTCAGACAACAGCGGGCAAAAATTGCCGGATTGACGCCGTTGCCGCGACGGATTCGCAAGCTACTCCCTCTCGGAGATAGAATTGGTGTCCGCTTGACGGAACGACTTATTTTACCACATTCTTTTCTCTTTTTCAAGGGGATTTTTTCATTTTTTAAAAATTTATTGATTTTTTTGCGAGCGGCTCAGCGCGCGGGGGCTTGCATCACCACGATCAAGCCCTCCAATTCGGCGCACACGGTGTAGCCGTTTGCGGCGTAGCGCGAAACGTCGCTCTCGTAGCCTTGGTAGCGCGCGTCGATGACGGCGTAGTCCACGTCGCCCTCCGCACGGTGGTAGTAGATCTCATAGATCACGTCGCGCTCGGCGATATGCGGCAGGAGGAAGGTGGAGGCGGCAACCGATGCGTCCTCGGGGATCGCGCGATCGAGGAATTCCTCCATCTGCGCGTATTGCGTCGCCCGCTCGCCGTAGAGCCTTTGGTAGTGCGCAAGGCTCGTGGGGACAGAGACGAGATAGAGGCAGGTGCAAACGGTAATTGCCACCGTGAGCAGGCTTTTTCGCGTTTTTTCCTCGGGCGTGTGATAGTTTTTGAGCGCGGCGTAGAAGAGGAACGCCGAAATGCCGAAGTGATATTGGAAGCCGACGTCGTATTGATAGACGTAGTTGGTTGCAAGATTGAAAAGCAGGGGCGCGACGAGCAAAAAGCGCGAAGCACGCTTGGCGCAAAGGGGCAAAAGTCCCAGCGGCAGGAGCATCTGCAAAAGGTATGCCACCTTGTCCCACGTCCATTCGGGCGTGGCAAAGACCTGCGAGAGGAAGTAGCCGGGGTTGACCAGCACGGTGCGGATCGCGCCCAAAAGTCCGTCCTCGGCGGAGTAGATGAGGTTTTCGTAGCGCCCCGACATCATTCCCTGTCCGCCCGCCTCAAGCAGGTGTACGCAGAGCAGGAAGTAGCCCACGGAGAGCGCCGCGAGGAGAGAGCCGTGCAAAAATTGCCGCTCCGAAAGGAGCAGGAAGAGCGAAAAGATCAGCAGGTAGACCGCCGCGTCCTCCTTGACCGAGAGCGTCAGGAGCGCGCAGAGATAGGTGGGGATCCACCGTCTCTTCTCGTAAAAGAGGAAGGTGAGGAGCAAAAAGAGCGTGAGGAAGCAGTTTTCGTGCAGATCGTAGAACGTGCCGCGCGTGAGGGTGGGGTAGAAGGCGTAGAGGAGCGAGAAAGCAATGGTCGCCTTGCCCGAGAGCTTGAAGTGGCGCGCAAGAAGCACGATGGGAACGATGCCTGCGGCAATCGCCACCGCCTGCCCGATCTGCAAAACGAGCGGCGAGCGGAAGATCCAATAAAAAGGAAGGAGAAGATAATAGACGGGGGAGACGTGGACGGCAAAATGCGAGAGGAGCATATCGCGCTCGCAGGTCGCCATCGGTGCGCCGCTCTCCGCCATATTGTAAAACATATTGCAAAAGATGCCGAAATCAAAGTTGGGGGAGGAGAAGGTGAGGTAACGGAGGCATCCGTGGAGCGCCATTACCGTGCAGGAGATCAGCCCCAAGGCGATCGCGACTACCGTGACCGTCCGCCCCCCGGGATTCCATTTTCGGAGCAGCTCTCCGTTCGCGCGCAGGCAGTAGAAAAGAATGAGGCAGTAAGCCGCCGCCACCGCAAGCGCAAAGGGCACGCGCTGGATCGAATGCGGCGCGGAGGTCAGCCAAAGCCACGCGCAAAGGCTCGCCCCCGCAAGGAGCGCCCACGAATCGGTGTGAAAGCGCGTAAAGAAAAACGCGGGGATCGAAAGGATCACAAAAAAGAGGAGCGTGTAGAGCGCGATCGACAAAAATCCCGTCTCCTGCCCGAACGCGAGCGAGTCAAAGTCCTGCAACGCAAGCAGTGCCCACGCCGCAAACGCCACCCACGCCGCAAGCATTCGGCTTACCGTCCGCTCAAGCGTAAAGCTTACGCGCACCCGCGCAAAAATGTCTTCCTTTTTTAGCATACGTTCCTCCTTTTTTTGGATTGGGGGGATTTGTGGGGTTTTTTAGGTGTTTTTTTAGGGAAAACTTTTTAAGGAAAAGTTTTCCCTATAACCCTTTCAAAACCTTTTAAAAAAGGTTTTGGGTGAATTGGATTTTTTAGTCTGTGCCACTGACTTTTGTCAAGGGTGCAGACTTTTTTGTTTGCGGACAGCTTTTTAGATTTGCTGCCGCACAGTTTTCAGGGACCACTACCCTGAAAACTCCATAATATTAGTTTGCCCTCGGCCCGGTCTCGATGTGGGAAGCGGCACCAAAATCGCCGGAGGTAAAGTAGTATCGGTGGCCATTTTGGGTGGTGGTACCAAAATGGCTGCGGGAGCTATTGCTTGGAGCTGTAAGAGAAACAAAAAAGTCTGTTCCACTATCTATCGACAGTGGCACAGACTAAAAAATCTTACCAATCCCTCAAAAACTTTTTAAAAAGTTTTTGAAAGGGGTGTGGGGAAAAACTTTTTCCAAAAAGTTTTCCCCACGAAAAACCAAAAAGTTCCCCCCACAGAAACCTCAAGCTTTTTGAGAGAGATGTGGGGGAGAGAAGAGCTCTCCCCCACGGGGGTGTGTGTCAGCCTGTCAGGCGATCAATAGACGTTTTTGATCGGGTGCAGGGTGGCGGGAGGGATTGGCGCGACGGGTTGGGGCTGGGGCTCGGGGATCGATGCGGCGACGGTAGCGACGGCATCGGTGAAGAGGTCGAAGAGCTTTTCGTAGAGGTCGCTGTTTTCGTCCATCACGAGCATTGCGGCGAGGTAGTAGGTTGCGGCGGGGATAAGCTCGTCCACGAGGGGGAACTCCTCGTCCATAGAGGGATAATTCTGATGGGTGGGAGCGGGATCCAAGCCGTAGGCGGTACGCCAATCGCGGTCGACCTGCTTGCAGGTACGGAGGAAGGTGCCGAGGACGTAGGGTGCGCGGGACTCGTAATCGGCACTCGTTCCGACCGTCTCACAGAGCAGGGAGCAGGCGGCGTCGAGAATATCGAGATTCCGCATAGGCACGCTTACTCGATGAAGGTAGGATCGCAGACGCACTCCAGCTTGACGAACTCCTCGGGACGGATGATCTTACAGCCGAAGAGGTAGAGTCCCTTGACGGCATCGGCGAAGCGAAGCTCGGGGCGATATGCCTGGATCTCGGAGAGCTGAGAAGCGAACGCGACGGCGCGCTTGCTGCGCATGATGCATTTGTGGAGGACCAGATCCGCGTTGACGTCGTACCAATAACCCGAAGCGATGTTGTTGGAGACGTAGATCTTGCAGCCGAAGAGAGAGCCGATGCAGCCGTTCTCAAGGAGATTTGCGTTGGGAACGAGGTCGATCTTCTGCTTGAGGATGAGGCTTGCGATCTTGGGAGTGACCTCGATGACGACGTCGTCGTTGTTGGTGACGCCGTTCTCATAGAGCTTGGTACGCGCGTCCACGAGCTTTTTGAGGATCTCGCATGCATCCGCGTAGTGGATCTCCGCCTTGAGTGTAGCCTGGTCATAGAGGCTGAAGACGGCACGGTCTGCTTCGCTTGCGAGACGGCTTGCGGCGTTCTGCATTGCAAGCTCCATCAGATGAGGGGTAGCCTGCGCGCGGTCGACGTCATCGATCTGGAAGTTGAAGTACTTGGCGTGATCGATCTTCAGCTCGGTGGAGAAATCGGTCAGGCTTTCGGGAAGCTCCATATTGGTGTTCTTGACGTAATCGCGGATGGCGACGTTCTGCAGACCGCAGATCTTGACGACGCTGCCCTTTTCGGTGATGTCGCCCTCGTATTCACGCGTGCAGTTCGAAACGCCGATGAGCTGGCGGTTCATGGTCTGGTGGAGCGCTTCGCCCCAAACGGTGGGAATAAAGTTGGTAATAGCCATAGTAGATTTCCTTTCTGTATGAAAAAATTAGGATGGATCAGTGCCATTCGCGCATGGAGCGCAGGATGGCGGAATAGTTGCGGCGGACCTCGTCGGAGGACATTGCGCGCACCTCGGAGGGGGTGAAGAAATCGGAGGTATCGGAATCGATCCTGCCTGCGGAGCGGGCGCGATTGATGCGGTTGGATTGTGCGGCAACGGCATCGGTCTGTGCGCGGCGGCGTTCACAGAGCGCGTAGGCGGCGGCAAGCGGAATTCCGCGCCGCACGTCCTCCCAGACGCTGTCGGGGAGCGCGGAGAGCGGGATCTGCGGATAAAGGGAACGGAACTCCTCACGCTCGGCGGCGATCCGCGCGTCCTGTGCGGCTTGGGCGAGCAGTCCCTCCTTCAGCAGATCAAGCTCGCGTCGGAGGTCTCCAAGGGGATCTCCCTCCTCGGTGGGTGTCGGAGGAGGTGTAGGATCAGGAGACGGATCCTCCTGTACAGGAGGGAGAAGAGGCTCGGCTTCGCTCTCTCCGTCGCATACGGGGAGGTCGGGGGAGTCGTTTTCTTCCGTCGGCTCCTCGTCGAGAGGTTGAGGTAACGGATCTTGCAATGCGTCGTTTTCATTCATTCGTGGGGTGTCCTTTCTGTGAGATTTCCCGCAGGAGCGTCTCGCGGCAGGCGAGCGTGCCCGAGGGGAGAGACTTGAGGTATTGCGCGAGGGTGATCTCCCCGCTTGAGAGGAGATGATTGAGGGTGGATACGGTGGAGGCGGGGGTATAGCGGCTGACGTCACCGATCTCGACCGAGGCACGGATCAATTCACCGCGCAAAAGGGCGTAGTCGGCAGCCTTGGCGTGGAGTCCGTCCTCGTCCTCGTAGGGGAGCAGGCGCTCGGCGGGGGAATAGGCGCAGAGCATATCCGCCCAGACGGTGGCAAGCTCGGAGACGGCACGGCAAAGCCTTGCGCGCACGCCGGTCAGCGAGATACGGGATGCCTCCTGGAGCGCGAGGATGGCGCTGGTGTTGGAGGGATCGGTGCTGCCCAGGGACGCGTTGGTCGCGCCGAGCATCTCCTTGGTGATCTCGATGACGCGCTCGATCAAGTCGGAATAGCCCGCCTGCATTTCGCCCACACCGACGACCGAGACCGCGTCCGCAACGCTGCCTCCGCCGACCGCGGCGATCGCCTCGCCCACCTCGTTGCTCCATTCGGGGATGCGCGATTTGTCATAGACGATCTTGGAGAACGCCGTGTCGCGCATATGCTTCATCATCATCGCGTAGGCGGTGTTGACGTAGACCTGATTGGGGATGATCTCGCTGACGAGGGACGTGCCGTGGAAGCTGTCCTTGGCGACGTTCCAGCGGAGCGAGACGACGGGATAGTAGGAGAGCGCGGTGCGCTCGCGGCGCAGCAGGCAGGAGCGAGTGGAGCGCTCAAAGACGACCTCGTCGCCCTCGCGGTAGAATTTGACGAGATAGGTTGCCTTTTCGGCGCCGTTTTGCGTGATGCGGGAGAGGTCTCCCACACCCTCGTCCTCACCGTCTGCGGTGATGGAGGCGATCTCCCTCTCGTCAAGCCCCGCCGACTTTGCCTCGCGTCGGAGCGACTCGACGGTCGCGCGACCTGCGAGGATCAGATATTCCTGCTTTTGCAGATCGGGCTGATTGACGTCGGCGACGAACAGCTCGGTGGAGGGGATGAGATCGGTGCGGATCTCCCCGAGGAAGGGCTGACCGCTTTGCTTTTCGCTATCCCAATGACAGTAGAGGACGGCATCGCCCGCAAGCGCGGCGTCGAGCAGGGCGTGCTGCAAAAGCTCGTGCAGGTGATCGCGTCGGTAGCGGTAGGCGGCGTTGCGCTCCAGGAGTGCAAGCCCCTCGCAGACGGCGCGGCGGGAGAGCGAATTGTCGAGGAAGGGGAGACGGTCGTCGCAGTAGCGGATCGAGAGATCACCGGGCAGAACGCTGCCGACGAGGTGATCGGTGACGAGACGGACGAGGTTGAAGACGGGGCGGGGAAGATCGCTCCCGTTGCCCTGCCACTGATCGCCGCGGTAGAAGCGCTCGTTGCGTCGGACTGCCTCGTAAAGCCCGATGCGGCGGTTGTAATCGCGCCCTGCCTCGTATTGGCTCCAGGTTTTTTGGAAGGTGGAATTCATGAGCCTTTGGCTCCTTTCTTAAAGATTTGCGTGGAGGGAGAGCGAGAAGATGCGACAGTCCTCACTGCCCGAGACCAGAATGCGGAAGCGGAGATGACGGAATCTGCCGAGGAGCACGCGACGGTCGACGATCTGAGGCGGACCGGGGAGGGTGAGAAGATGGGGGACGGTATATTCACCGTTCTCGCTCTCCAGCTTGAGGTAGGCGGCGGAGCCTGCGGTCTGACAGCAGAGCGTTGCGCGCAGGGAGCGCTTTTGCTCCTCGGGGTGACCGAAGGAGAGATAGCCGCTCTGATAGAGTGCCGTTACGTGTTCACCGGAGTCGCTGTACAGCTCGTTGCTCAGCAGATAGAGCGTATCGTTGTCGAGAAATCCCTGAAAGTCGGGGTAGGAGACAAAGTGATCGGCGTGGAAGCCCGTGAAGGTATACCACTGTCCGAGATCGTAATTGTAG
>JAZQWH010000140.1:0-5719 GCA_045632205.1 Eubacteriales bacterium | reverse complement strand
TGAGATCGAGTTCGTTCGTAAGAGCAATCTCAACGTTCTGGAAAACAGCAAGAGAACGGTCACCGTCATCGACGGCCCCGACGGAAGGGGCGGACAGCTCGGCGCGGGAACGAATTCCATAACCGACACGGTCCTCACCCTATCGGAGCCGATCCCCGCGGACGTTGCGATCAATGCATTCCTGGTTGAAAACGTTACGGCAACCCCGAACGTTTACATCCGAAACAATGAATTTGTTGCAATCCCGACCCGAGGCATCCTTTGCACCGCAAAGGGCGAGGTGATCATTGAAAACAATATTTTTGATTTCACGAACGGCGCTACCATCTACATTTCCAATGACGGAAACAGCTGGTATGAATCGGGCAGATGCGAGGACGTGACCATCAGAAATAATATTTTCAGAAACAGTCATACAGCCGACATCTATTTCGATCCCATCTGTGAAACGCTTCCCTCCAAGGAAAACGCGATCCACAGAAACGTGCTGATCGAGGGCAACACCTTCTTCAGAGGAGTTGGATCCACAGTGCTTCACGCTAAGAGCGTGGACGGTATTACGATCAAAAACAACAAGGTCTACCGCGAGAATCCGAACGTTGTGATCACAGCAACCGTGCCGAAGAATGCAATGAGCGTCGGCGGTGCGCAGCAGGTGAGCGTTTCCGCTACCGGAGCGACCTTTAGCGGTTCCCCTTGGAGATTTACCAACAGCGGCAATATTGCTTTTGAGGGAAATCTTTACGACGGCGGCATCGACGCGAGTGCTTCGATCAGCGGAGCGGACAACAGCGACGTGACGATTACAAACGATGCCGTTAAGATCGGTACGACGAATATGATTCCCGTCTCGGGAGAGAAGTATTATTACGTGTCGAGCAATGAGCGTGTGGTAAAGGCTTCGCCCGACGGCGTAATTACCGCAGTTGGAAAGGGTACGGCTGAAATAACGGTTTATTCGGTCATCGCAGGACGCAAGTATGCCTCCACTCCTGTGGTCATCACCGTGAGCGATGACGGTGCCTCCTTCCCGACCAAGATCGATATCGTGACCGATCGCGAGAACGTAAGCGTCGGCGAGACCGTGAATTTCGAGGCATTGGTTTCGGGCAACGGTGATAAGACCGTTACGTGGAGCGTTTACGACCCCGAAACGCTCGGCAATACCTCCATCGCAACGATCACGAGTGACGGAAAGCTGACCGCTCTTGCAGGCGGCATTGTGGGCATTTGCGCAAAAACGTCAAACGGTCTCGTGGCAAAGAAGCTTGTTGCAGTACAGGCGGAATGGCAGTTCACCGATCATTTCGGAATCGTCAACGAGCTTCCGGGCGGATATGAGATCCGCGGCGAGAACGAGCTGATGATCGCCGGCAATAATGGCGGCGTGTGGAACGCACAGACCCCCTCGAACCTGCTCGTCGGAAGCTTTGCGCAAACGCAGGGACAAACGGTCACGGCTACCGTAAAGGTCAGCGGAAAAACGCAGTACAACTATGACCAGGCGGGTATCATTTTCTATACGGACAACGATAACTACACCGCTGTCCACCAGAAGCACGGCGCAAACAATCCTACGATCACCGTTGTAAACGAGATCAACTGGAGCAACAGAAACGAGTATTCCATAAAATTGGCGGATATTCCCGGCTATAACGGTGAAATTTATATGAAGCTCGAAAAGACCGGGGACGTAGTCAACGGCTATTACAGCCTCAACGGCAATGATTGGGTGCTCATCAAGACCGTCACCAACCCGAACCTCGGCAAGGATCACAAAATCGGACTTCAGGCGGACGGTAGCGGTGTTAAAACTTCGCCTACGAAATACACCTTCACCGAATTCAAGATCAACGGTCAAATCGTTCCGCTCGCGCAGAGAGCAGACTTTGGCGTGATGACGAAAGTTCCCGAAATCGTGTATGACAATCACGCGCTTTCGGTCAACACCGACGGACTGTTTTCCGACGGTCGTACCTACGCCATTGTAAAATGGGCGATGTCCGACACGGAAAACGGCGTATACCGCCTCATCGACGGGGAAGCCTCTGCGACGATCGCCGCCTCCTCCCAAATGAACGGAAAATACGTGAAGGCCGCGATCATTCCCGCAAGGAGCGCATCCTCCGTGGATGAGATCGTGTGGACGAACGCGATCCTTGTCAGCGGCGCGACGGACGAAATTCCCGATGGCGAAAAGACGGATGCTCGCTTGGGCTCTGCCAAGTTCACAGGACTTCTGAATCCGTTCAGAGCCTTCTCTTCGTCCATTATCGGTTATTACACGACGGCAACGGTTGAGGAGACGGCTGTTGGATACAGCTTTGCTCCCATGGCGTCCGACTCGACGCTCCGCGTTACCTTGAACGGAAATGAGATTCCCGCAAGCGGCACTGCGGCGCTGATCAATTCGCACAACGAATTCATCGTAAAGGTCACAGCCGCAGGCGGAGCTTCCGTTAAGACGTATTCCTTCATCATCCGTCAGGGAGACGTGGTTCCTGAGGATGCTAAGCTTCCCTCCGTTACCGCGGACGCAGGAAACAATCCCTCCAAGTTCCAATCCTACCGTGCGAACGGCACGAGCGTTGTGAAGGATGGCATCACGGCTCTCTGTCTGACGCCTACTCCCAATGCATCTAATGCGAATGAATCCGTTAACGTTGAGACCGGCAATGTTCCGACCTTCGGAAGCGTCACCTTCCCGGAATATAAGTACGTTGCCGTTACGTATTTCCTTGACGATAACGGCAGT
Source organism: Eubacteriales bacterium (assembly GCA_045632205.1). Taxonomy (GTDB): domain Bacteria; phylum Bacillota; class Clostridia; order Oscillospirales; family CAG-272; genus UMGS1865. The sequence continues at coordinate 2,964 of JAZQWH010000140.1, read as the reverse complement.
GGAAAGGTCTCGGAGGTCATGATGCAGCTCGACCAGCTGAAAAACTCCTCGGGCGCGTGGGTGATGAACCGCGTTTCGGGCTATCAGCAGAAGGCTGCCGCCGTTACCGGCAAATGGGTGACGCAGTACTTCAATTTCTCCGAGTACGCGGCAATTACGGGCAACAATCCCGCAACGGCGGGAATCCCGCTTACGCAGTGCCGCTTCTACCCCTTCGGTACGGGTGCGGCAAGCAACCTGACCAATGGAGAATTGAGCTTCATTCAGAGCTATTCGTTCTTTACAGGTGCTCCCAAGCTTTATAACGCCGACGGAAGCCGCAGCATGATCAACGACGGTACGCAGACCGCATACGTCGCTGCACGCGGCTACGTGACGGTCAACGGCGTAAGATACGAGGCGTACACGACGTTGGAGGACGCAATCAACGCAATTTCCCCCGTGGGAGGTAAGATCATCGTTTCCGGCGTGGCTACCTTTGTGGATAGCTACAAAGGCACGAGAAAGGGCATCACGATAGAGGGTATTGACGGCAACGCACACCTCACAAACGAATACCTTCACGTCAAGAGCGGCGATGCAACCGTCAAAAACATCAGTGTTGCAGGTGCCGGTGAAAAATACAGCCAGGTTGAAGGAGGCTACAAGCTTACGATCGGTGAGGGTGTGACCGTTGATCCCGGAAAGTATCTCAGATTCGGCGTTGCAAGGGAAAGCGGAGATAAGGTCGGTCATCACGTAGACGTTTACTCGGGCTCCTACATCGATTTCGGTGCAGTGAACCAGTGGGGTGGCGGTCTGACCGTGAAGGGCGATACCGTATTCAATTTCTACGGCGGAACGTTTACCAATCTGCGCGGAATCGGAAAGGATGGAAACGCAAATACCGCAAATCCGAGCGTTGTAAACGGCAACGTGTATTACAATCTGTACGGTGGCACTTACAACGGCTCTTACATTACGACGACCTACGCAGTTACGCTCAACGGCAACCTGTGGTACACCGTAAACGGCGGAACATTTGCTTCGGACTCCGCATTCGCCTTTGGAACGGCGGGAACACCGTCCTCCGCAGTTACGCTCAACGGAAGCCAGATCATCCTGATCAACAATCAGGCGATCAAGGAAAACGGCGGCTCGCTCTCGGGCGTTGCCATCGGTAAGGCTACCGGCGTCGGAAGCAATGCAAGCAAATTCAAGGTCAGCGGATACAAGTTTGTCATCATCAACAACTATGAGCTTTCCTCGATTACCGGTGCGGAGATCTCCTCCGGTGCGATCGGCGATTATCAGCTTCTCGTCAACGGTGGAACCGCAGAGCCTGTATTTGCGGACAACGGAGCCTTCAAGGGCTTCAAGCTCACTCCCTACAATGAGGCGAGCGCTCCTTATCTCAACGGAGAAAAGCTGACGGCAGGAGAAGACGGACTTTATACGATCCCCGCATCCGCAGGCGTCACAAGAACGATCACCTTCAAATCCGGCGATAAGCAGGTCGGCGTGACGTTTACCGACGGCACGAACAATTCCGAAATCACCGCAAATGCAAACAGCACCGTGCTTGCTCCCTCCTGGAGCTACAAAAAGTCGGGCTACGCCTTTGCAGGCTGGAGAGTCGACGGTGACGATACGCTCTACCTCCCGACAGATCTTATCAAGGTCGGTGCAGAGGATACGGTCATTACTGCCGTATACGTAAAGCAGGAGGAGATTGAGACCGTTTACGTAAAGGCATCTGCTAAGCTCGAGGGAACGGGTCTGGATGCAAGAAGCCCCGTTAAGTCCATCAAGTCTGCAATCGCAAACGTGGGCGGAACGGCAAGCGATTATACCATTATGATCCTCGACGCCTACTACAATTCCGATAAGGCTGCGGCTCTTGCGGACAACGTGAAGCACACCGGAACGATCACGTTCTCGTCCGACGGAGAGGGCTCTCTCGGTTGGGGACATAGCTTCTATCCGGGCGGCCCTGCGAGATTCGAGAATCTTAAGATCAATGCGACGGTTGAAAATCAGTTTATCGCCGCAGAAAACGGAAAGCTCGTATTTGGCGAGAACGTTGAGATCCTGAACTACGCGCCCAAGACACACGTTGGTCTTCAGAACAAAAATACGCCGTATCAGGAGATCGAGCTGTACAGCGGTTCTGTCGGCTACCTGTACATCGGAGCGTTCTACAACACCTCGACAACGACGCCGATCACCTCAAACGGCGCCAAGGTGACGATCGACGGAGCGACCGTAACGACCGTTTGCTTAGGCCCTGACGGCTATAGCGGAAATAACGGCCCCGGCGAGTGGATCTCGTCTCCGAGTGTTGTCTTTAACAGCGGTAATATCACTTCCGGAATCACAACGGGTACCGGTACCAAAACGGTATTTACCGCTCCCGCACAGATCGTATTCAATAACGGTATGAGTGCGGCGGTAAATACGGCGATCCCGACGGATAAAAGAATTATCGTGAGATCCACGTCCGACGGATACGTCGACGTGACGGGAAGCACGGGAGTGTTCAAGATCACGACGGATAAAAAGAATATCTACGTCGACGGTGAGTTTGTCGCGAAAACACCTGACAATCTCTACACGATCGGTATCGGTGACCATACCGTTACCTACGACGATAAGGATCTGAGCCTCGTATCCATCGGCGGCAAGGCAGTTGCAATCGCGGATGATTACACCGTAACGGTAAAGAGCGCAGGCGCGGTAGACTTCACGGTTTATCCGTCTCCCGAGAAGGAAAACGCAATCTTCCTCGGCTGGTATGTCGGCAACGAGGCAGTTGCAAACGGAGCAACGCTCGCAGCGAATACCGTCCTCAAGGCAAAGTTCTACGAGAATTACACGCTTGAGGTAGAGAAGGCGGAGATCAGAACCTCGGATAAGGCGTTCAGATTTATCAGCACGATGGATCTCGGACTCAAGCAGGCGATCCTTGACCTTGCAGGCAACGGC
>JAZQWH010000139.1:0-1462 GCA_045632205.1 Eubacteriales bacterium | reverse complement strand
CGGAGTGGTGATCAAGCTCGATCTGCTTTCCGATCGGAGACGGATGGGAGAGGGAACCAATACGCCAAAATGGGCGGTTGCATACAAATTTCCGCCCGAGCAGAAGCCCACACGGCTGGAGGATATTACCGTTGCGGTCGGCAGAACGGGGGTCCTGACCCCGACCGCGATTCTTTCTCCCGTTCGTCTTGCAGGCACAACCGTTTCTCGCGCTACGCTCCACAATCTTGAGTTTATCCGTGAGCGTGACATCCGAATCGGGGATATCGTCACGGTTCAGAAGGCAGGGGATATTATTCCCGAGGTCGTTTGCTCCCATCCCAATCTCCGCGCGGGGGATACAAAGGAATTCTTTATGCCGGAGGTCTGTCCCTCGTGTGGGGAGCCTGTTTACTATGATAAGGATGCGGGAGCGGCAACACGCTGTACCAACAGCAAATGTCCCGCTCAGCTTTCCAGAGGCATCGAGCATTTTGCGTCCAAGGATGCGATGAATATCGATGGGCTTGGGCCGCAGATCGTCGATGCGTTGCTGAAAAATCAACTGATCTCCGATGCGGCGGATCTTTATACGTTGCGCGTTGAGGATCTTTCCGAGATGGAGAGAATGGGAGAAAAATCTGCACAAAATCTCGTAGATGCGATCGATCGGTCGAGAAATGCGGGGCTGGAGCGGTTGATCTATGCGCTTGGAATCCGCAACGTCGGCGAGGTCGCGGCGGCGGCGCTTGCAAAGCATTTCGGGACGCTTGAGGCGTGTCGGAATGCAACGGTCGAGGAGCTTTGTACCCTTGAGGATTTTGGTCAGATCACCGCGGAATGTGTGGTCAATTTCTTCTCACACGCGCAAAACGTGGAGCTTTGTGACAAGCTGATCCGCGCGGGCTTGCTGACGGTTTCCACGGCGGCACCCACGGAGGATTTCTTTACAGGCTACACCTTCGTGCTGACTGGAACCTTGCCCAATATGACGCGCGATGAGGCTGCGGCAATGATCAAGGCGGCAGGAGGCAAGGTATCCGGCTCTGTCTCTGCCAAGACGTCATTTGTTGTTGCCGGAGAGGCGGCAGGCTCCAAGCTGACCAAGGCGCGTGCGCTCGGTGTTCGTGTCATTGACGAGGAAGCACTTTTGAAAATGCTTGAGGCTCGCTCAGCTGAATAAAAAAACGGCATCCTTTTCGGATGCCGTTTCTCATCAATGTATGTGGCTTACTTATTTGCTTCAAGGTAGTTAACAACGTCTCCAACGGTGACAAAATTGTGAATGTTGTCATCATCGATCTCGATGTCGAACTTATCCTCGCACTGCATAACGAGGTCAGCAAGCTCAATGGAGTTAATGCCGAGATCATTCGTCAGCTCGGATTCCATGGTGATCTCTGCAGGATCAAGCTGAAGCTCTTCTGCAAGAAGGTCTCTCAATGTTTCAAACATAGTAAGTATTGACTCCTTTCATATCATT
>JAZQWH010000138.1:0-2797 GCA_045632205.1 Eubacteriales bacterium | reverse complement strand
GCGGTGTCGATGCGCAAGCCGCCCGACCACAAAAGCCCCGTTGCCGCGCTCCGACTCATCCCGTATTGCGCGCAAAGATCGTGGAGCACGTCCTCGATCACCATCTCCGCGTACCACGAATCGCGCCCCGACACGCGCTCCTTTACCTGCAATCCAAGCGGTTTTGCCCGTTCACGCTCATAAATCTCACCGTCAATGCGCCCCTGCGCGTGCATTTCGCGCAAAATCAGGTTCCTCCTATGCAGGTTGTTTTGCGGATTGCGGATCGGGTTATAATAAGTGGGATTGTTGATGATCGCCGCGAGCGTTGCCGCCTCCGCAACCGTCAGCTCCTCCGCATTTTTCGAAAAATAGTATTCCGAAGCCGCGCCGATCCCGTCGCACTGCTCGGCAAAGCTGATGACGTTGAGATACAGCTCGAGGATCTCTCGCTTGTCCATCTGCCGCTCCAGGTCGAGCGCGTAGAGGATCTCCTGAAGCTTGCGCCGCGTGCTGACCTCCCGATCCCCCGTGAGATTTTTGATGAGCTGCTGTGTGATCGTGGATGCCCCAAAGCTATCCGAAAACCAAAGCACGCGATTTGCGGCGGCAGCCATCGTGCGATACCAATCAACTCCGCGGTGCGTGTAAAAGCGTTTATCCTCGATCGCGACGAATGCATCGGTCACGTGCCGTGGGAGTTTCACATATGAAACGTACTCTGCCTCGCGGACGTTGCAAAACTCCGCGCCCAAGCGCTCCGGCTCTCCCACGCGATTTTCACGGTCGGAAAATTGATACGCGTAAAACTCGGGCGGCATTCCCTTTGCGGTCAGCGAAAAGAAATGCGCGGGCAGCTCGGTCTCAAAATTTTTGACGATCGCCAGCCCGACCGCCAAGGAGCCGATCGCCGCCACCGCAAAGCACACGCAAAGAATTCCCGTCAGCGTGATCGCAAATCCTCTTTTCTTCCTCTTTTTCACGCCTCCACCTCACTTTCCTCCTTAGTATTCCGCATTTTTTTGCATATACGCCCCCAAATGCGGACATTCTATGATTACAATTTTTTCAAAAAATGTGAAAGGAGAAACCTGATGGGTAAACTCAAGTGGCTTTGGATCGCCTGCGCGATCGCGACCTTTGCGTGCGTCACGCTCTCGCTCGTCTCTCTCGTCCTCATCGCCAATATGGCGGAGCGCACCGAGGAGGCGGCAGACCGCACCGAGGATTTTTTGGAGGAGGTCGATGCGCGCATCAACAGCATCGAGCGGAGCATTCATATCGTTTCCTCAAACGTTACCGCGGGCTTTGAGCATCTCACCTCCACCCCTCCCGACGTGGAGGCGGACGTCCTCTTCGATAGCATCACCCTCCGCGAAAAGAACGGAAAAATTGCCGTCTTCTCCGCCGACGGCGTCTGCCTCCACACCCTCGACGTCGACGTCTCTACCCTCCCAAAAGCCGATCAGATCGCCCTCTCAAGCGGCATCACCGTCCACTCCTGGCGCGAGCTCATCGCTCTCATCGAAGATTTTGAGTGAGAATATGGGGGGAGATTTGTGGGGAAAACTTTTTGGAAAAAGTTTTTTATTAGGGGGAACTTTTGCAAAAGTTCCCCCTATAACCCCTTCAAAAACTTTTAAAAAAGTTTTTGGATAAATCGGATTTATTAGTCTGTGCCACTGTCCTTAGGCAGCGAAACAGACTTTTTCGTTTCTCTTACAGTTCCTAACAATAGCTGCCGCAGCCATTTTGGTACCACCACCCAAAATGGCCACCGATGTGACTTTACCCACGAGTATTTTTGTACCACTTCTCGCTGCGGCTCGGTCACGATGCGGTTCTGATATGCCCCCGGCATATCATTCATTCCCGCATCGCCGCTTCGCTACCCTGAAAGCTCCATAAAGTTAGTTTGCTCTCGTCTTTCTCCTCATCCACCGCTTCGCGGTCCCCCTTCCCCGCTGGGGAAGGCTATTAAGTCTGTGAGAAACATTAAGATGACGCACAGATTTGAAGTTTTGCTTAAAATCCACACCACATCCGTCACTTCGTGACACCTTCTCCTCAAGGAGAAGGCTTAGATTTCCGACAACCCTCATCAAAAAAGCAGAAGTAGCGAATTGTACAAGCCAAAGGCTCCCTTGTGTAAAGGGAGCTGTCAGCGAAGCTGACTGAGGGATTGTTTGCGCGTAGCCGTATTGATTATGCACAACCGAGAGGAATATCGAAATTGCATTCTCAAATCACCGTTTTCTCCAATGTTCGCAGGAAAAAAATGTGCCTTCCCCAGCGGGGAAGGTGGCGCGCCGCAAGGCGTGACGGATGAGGAGAAAAGCGAACAGTATATAGAATTCCAAATTGTTTTTCCCAATGTTCGCTCTGATAAAAAAAGCCTTCTCCTTGAGGAGAAGGTGGCTCGCGTCAGCGAGACGGATGTGGTGTAGCAACACGTTTCCGCTCTGATTAGTCGATCCTATTGCGGTGCGAACAACTACCACGATGGGGATGATTGTGCGGATACGTTCTCCTCATCCTCCTCTGCCGAAGGCAGTTTGTCCCCGTCTTCCCCGCTGGGGAAGGCTATTGAGCCTCTGCGAACAACGATTCCAAGGGCAAAGTAATATCGGTGATTTTTTAGGGTTGGTGGCCCCTAAAAAATGTGCGGCAGCAAATCTGTGAAACTGTCCGCAAGCAAAAAAGTCTGCACCCCTGACAAAAATCAGAGGCACAGACTAATAAATCTAAATAACCCAAAACCTTTGTTAAAAGGTTTTGAAGGGGTTATAGGGGAAACTTTTGCAAAAGTTTCCCCTAA
>JAZQWH010000137.1:0-16203 GCA_045632205.1 Eubacteriales bacterium | reverse complement strand
CGGCGCATGGTGTAGACGATGCGCTGACTCAGACGGATCATAATGAACGCGAGGAAGTAGGCAAGCACTGCGGAGAGGACGTAGCAGGCAAGCATTTTCCATACGTTATCCCAGACGGCTTGGAAGTTGATGTCTCCCTTGACCGCGATGTGGTCGATCGCATCGCCCGAATAGCGCGGGCCGAGCAGGGAGAGCTGATTGGAGAGAAGCGTGAAGACGAGCGCCAACAGGAAGAGCGGCCAGTGTGCGAACACGTAGCGTCCTAAACGAATAATGACGCCCTTCGCGGTCTTGCGATCCAGCCTTTGATTTTGTGCGTGCTTGTTGGGGTTGCCCAATGGATTCTTATTCAATGATGGCACCTCCCATCTGCGAATCACTGATTTCCTTGTAGGCGACACAATCGCGTAAAAGCTCCTCGTGCGTGCCGCATCCGATGATCTCGCCCTGCTCAAGTACCAGGATGAGATCGGAGCTCATCACCGAGCTGACGCGTTGGGCAACTGTAATGACCGTGGTCTCCTTCATTTCCTCGCTCAGCGCGCGGCGGAGGCTTGCATCGGTCTTGTAGTCGAGCGCGGAGGAGCTGTCGTCGAGAATAAGGATCTCGGGGCGTGCGGCAATGGCACGTGCGATGAGCAGGCGTTGCTTCTGCCCTCCCGAAAGATTGGTTGCCTTGGAGGAGAGCATATGCGCGTAGCCATCGGGGAAGGCGGAGATGAAATCGTGCGCCTGTGCGATCCTTGCCGCGTGCGCAAGCTGCTCTGCAGATAGCTCTCTGCCGAATCGGATGTTCTCTTCAATGGTTTCGGCGTAGAGGAAGTCGTTCTGAAGCACCACGCCGAACATTGCACAAAGCTCGTCCTTGGGAATCGTGCGGACGTCTCTTCCGTCAATGCGAACGTGTCCCTCCTTGACGTCATAGAAGCGAAGGAGCAGGCGGATGACGGTGGATTTTCCGCTTCCCGTCGCGCCGATAATTCCGAGTCTGCCGCCGCGCGGGAGGGAGAAGTGAATGTCCCTTAGGTGGTCGTAGCTGCCCGTATAGGAGAAGGTGACGTGGTCGAAGGAGATATGCGCATCGGTATTGATTGCGGGAATATCGTTTCGCACCGTGATCTCCTCGGGTGCTTCGATGACCTCTGCGATGCGTCGTGCCGAAGCCGCGCACTTGGTGTAGCGGACGAAGATGCGGGAGACCGTCATCATTGCCATCGAGATAAGCGTGAAATACTGCATAAACGCGATGACCGTTTCGGGATCGGAGCGATGACCCGCAACGAGATATGCGCTCCAGGCGACAACGGCGGTAATGCCGCAGTTCATCAGCAGCGTCATCACGGGAGAGACCACGCCCATAATGATGCCAACGTGCTGCTCGTCCCTTGAGAGGGTCGCGTTTGCGGTATCGTAGCGTCTGTTTTCGTAATCGTTTTTGGAGAGCGCCTTGATGACGCGGATGCCCTGCGCATCCTCGCGCACGATCCGCACCATACGGTCAACCGAGCTTTGCACCTTTGCGTAAAGCGGTACACCCTTGCGCGAGATGAAATAGACCGTGACAAAAATAAAGGGAAGAACGGCGAGCATAACCAACGCGAGGAGGTGGTCCATAATGAGCGTGATGGCAATGCCACCGATGAGCAGGATGGGCGCGCGGACACCCATACGCTGCATCATTGCGATAAAGTTATGGACGTGATAGGTGTCGGTGGTGATACGCGATTCGAGGGAGGGGACGGTGAAGCGGTCGGTCTGCGATGCAGACAGACGCATGGTGTGCGAGAAGAGCTCGCGCCGCATCGTCTCCGAAAAATTACGCGTTACGCGCGCCGCCATACGGTTTGCGGTGATGTGACAGAAGCAGGCGATCCCCGCGCAAAGGATCATGATCGCGCCCCAACGCAGGATCAGACCGAGGTCCTCCGAATCCACGACGTTTTTGAGAATATGGCTCAAGATATAGGGGATGAAAAGCTCGATGACCGTTCCCGACATTTTGATCAGGAAGCCGATCAGCATTCGGGCGCGGAAGGGCTTGAGATAGCGCAGAACGGTTTTCATTTTTCCTCTCCTCCCACGGTGCTTGCGAGTGCTCTTGCGCGGTCGGAAAGCCGCTCAAGCGTTGAGAGCAGGGTGTCCAGCTCCGCGTCGGTAAGCTCCTCTGTCAGCGCCTCGCTCCATTCCTCGTTCAAACGTTGGAGGTCGGGGAGGAGCGCGAGCGCCTTTTCGGTAGGCGCGACCAAAAGCACGCGCTTGTCGCTCGTGCCGGGGGTCCGCATCACGTAGCCGTGGTCCTCCAGATAGGTCAGGCGGCGCGTGACGGTGCTTTTATTCAGACACATCTGGCGCGCAAGACGGTCCTGTGAAAGTCCGGGAGACTCGCAGATCTCAATGAGAAGATTGTGGTGGAAGGGCGGGAGATCCTCGATGGGCAGCTTGCCCAGGCGGTAGATAGAGCCGCATCGTCCGATCTGTCCCAATGCCCGTAAAAGCTTTGACATAAGACACCTCTTTTGTTTAGTTGCAAGTGAAACAGTTGCATCTGCAACTAATTATAGCACGCGCAAAAGGGCTTGTCAATAGAATGAAAGAAAAAGTTTTTTGGCAAAGCTTGTTTGCACGCTCGACGAGCGGAAAAAGACCGAATCAATCTTGACAGAGCCACGTGCTTTGTGATAAACTAAAGGCAGAAAAGCAAGGAGGGATACCTATGAAACGCTATTTGATCGGATTGGATTTCGGCACGCTTTCGGTGCGTGCGCTTCTTATGGATGCGGAATCGGGCGAGGAGGCTGCGGTCTCGGAATTCGTCTATCCTCACGGTGTGATGGACCGCACGCTTCCAAACGGCGCGGCGCTCCCCGAGCGATACGCGCTGCAGCATCCGCAGGATTATCTGGATGGGATGAAGCAGACCGTTGCGGAGGTGTTGCGTGATGCGGAGATCACCGCTGACGCAGTGGTGGGAGTTTGCATCGATTTTACCTCCTGTACCGTCGTTGCGATGGACGAAAACGGGGTTCCGCTTTGCTTGGAGGAGGAGTTTTGCGACGATCCGCACGCTTACGTCAAGCTTTGGAAGCATCACGGTGCGTTGAAATATGCGGAGGAGATCAACAGGCTGGCGGAAAAGCGGGAGGAAAAATGGCTTTCCGTATACGGAGGGGCGATCTCCTGCGAGTGGCTTCTCCCCAAGATGCTTGAGACACTGCGCGAGGCTCCGCACGTGTTTGATGCGACCGCTCGCTTTGCGGATGCGGGCGATTGGCTCTCCTTCCTGCTCACGGGGAAGCACACCGCTTCTGCAGGCTTTGCGGGGTTGAAAACGCTCTGGACAGCGGAGGATGGATTCCCGTCGAACGATTTCTTCCGTGCGGTCGATCCGAAATTGGACGGTGTGATCGGAGGAAGGATCTGCGCTGACGTCTATCCTTCGGGTGCTTGCGTCGGATGCCTGACGAAGGCGGGGGCGGAGCTGATCGGTCTTGCCGAGGGTACTCCTCTGACCGCTCCTTTGGTGGACGGCGGTTCTCCCATGGCGGCGCTTTCGGTCACGGGGCTTGGTGAATTGGCACTTGTTGTCGGTACGTCCAACGTCGATCACGTGCTGGGTAAGGCTCCCATCAATATTCCCGGAATCTGCGGCTACGTCAAGGGCTCGGTTTCCCCCGAACTTTATACCTTTGAGGCGGGGCAGGCAGGCGCGGGAGATATGTTTTCCTGGTTTGTCCACAACTGTATTCCGCGCGCGTATGAGGAGGAGGCGGAGGCTGTCGGAATGAGCATTCACGCCTACCTGCGTGAGCGCGCGAGCAAGCTTGCACCCGGAGAGAGCGGATTGATCGCGCTCGATTGGTTTAACGGAAACAGAAGTATTCTCAAGGATGATGCGCTCTCGGGGATGATCCTCGGACTCACGCTCCGCACGCGTCCCGAGGAGATCTACCGCGCCCTGATCGAGGCGACCGCGTTCGGAACCCGAATGATCATTGAGAACTTTGAGGCGTACGGCATTCCCGTTGAACGCATCTGCGCTGCGGGCGGGATTGCGCAAAAGGACCCGATGATGATGCAGATCTACGCAGACGTGACGGGAAAGGAGATTCGGATTGTCGATTCGGCGCAAGCGGCGGCGCGCGGAAGCGCCATCTATGCCGCGGTTGGAGCGGGACTTTTTGCTACGGTGCAAGAGGCGGCCGCACATTACGCGCTTCCCGAAAAGGCGCATTACACGCCCATTGAGGCGAACAGGGAGGCCTATGACCGACTTTACAACGAGTACAAAACGCTCCACGATTATTTCGGCAGAGGCGGAAACGACGTGATGAAGCGCATTTAACTTAACAAAAAACAAAGCCCCCGAATAACAGACACGAAAAACGTCTTTGGTTTTACGTCTGCTGTTCGGGGGCTTTGCTTGCAAAAATGATCTTTTTAATTACAATAGCTTGATTGTGTCGGGCACGGATTGGGCAGAGGAGCTTGCCAGCGTGACGAGCGTGCGACCGATGGCATAGGTTCTCAGATTGGTGTCCTGTGCGTTCGTCTTGCCAATCGCGCGCAATCCCTCGCCCGTCAGCTTTACGGTTGCTTCCTTGCGCGTCCAAAGGGTGAGAAGGGCTTCCTCGGTGGGGTTGCGTTCCCAGCTTTCGCGCTCTGCGTCGGTAAACCATCGCAAAGCGAATGCGGAGAGTCGGTCGGCGGGGAAGCGTCCGAGGTCCTCTGCATCCAGACCGATGGGATCGGAGGTGTCCGAAGCTGCACAGAAGGCGTGCGTTTGCGTATGCGTGATCGAGATCGCACGGTCGGGGGAGAGCAGATAGGGCTTGCCCTGCGCTTCGTAGGCAAGCGTGCCGTCGATTCCGCTTTTCCAAAGCAACCAAACGCCCGCAAGGCTTGCGAGGTAAGCGTCGGCGTTTTGAATGCGCGGGTGGCGCGTCTGCCACGGGATGCGGATGCGATCGGGGAGAGCTTCGAGCAGCTCCTTTTCCTGTCCCTGCAAGCGGTCAAGCGCGATGCCGTAAACGTTGATCACAGTTCTCCTCCTTTCCGATTTTTGGGGAAACGGAGCGGGGAAGGGAATGCCTCCTTGCAGAAGCTCCCTTTCCCCGCTGTCCGGTCGGTTCTTATTTTACAAATTCGTCATAGATTGCGGCGAGCGCGTGGTTGAGGTCGGTTTCCTCCACGCCGACGATGATGTTCAGCTCACTCGAGCCCTGGTCGATCATACGGATGTTGATGCCTGCGCGGGAGATGGTATCGAAAATGCGTGCGGCGGTACCCTTTGCCTTGACCATACCGCGTCCGACGACTGCGAGCAGAGCAAGACCGTCCTCAATGGAGATGTTATCGGGGCGAACGGCGCGGTTGATGGCATTGACCAAGCGCTCGCGGCGATCCTCAATGGTGGAGGTGGCGAGAACCAGGCTCATGGTGTCAACACCGGAGGGCATATGCTCAAAGGAGATTCCGTTGTCCTCAAGCACCTCAAGCACCTTGCGGCAGAAGCCGATCTCTGCGTTCATCATATCCTTTTCGATGGTGATGACCGAGAAGCCCTTCTTGCCCGCGATACCCGTGATGATGCGATCCTTATCGTACTCCGTGGTGGAGGAAACGATCATCGTGCCTGCATCCTCGGGTGCGTTGGTGTTGCGGATGTTGATCGGAATGCCCGCATAGCGGACGGGGAAGATCGCGTCCTCGTGCAACACGGTTGCTCCCATATAAGAAAGCTCACGAAGTTCACGGTAGGTGAGCGTATTGATGGGGGCGGGATTCTTGACGATTCTGGGATCGGTCATCAAAAAGCCCGAAACGTCGGTCCAGTTCTCGTAAAGCTCTGCGTTTGCGGCGCGCGCAACGATGGAGCCCGTGATGTCGGAGCCGCCGCGCGAGAAGGTTTTGATGGTGCCGTTGGGCATGACACCGTAGAAGCCGGGAATGACCGCATACTTATGCGCGCGAAGCTCGGTTGCCATTTCCTCGTTGGTCTTTTCCTCGTCGAAGGTACCGTTCTCGCGGAAGAAGATGACCGATTCCGCATCGATAAAATCGAAGCCGAGGTATTTCGCGAGAATGAGCGAGTTGAGATATTCTCCGCGGCTTGCGGCAAAGTCGCGTCCGGAGTGGTGCAGGATCGCATCGCGGACGTAGTCAAGCTCGCCGCTGATATCGAAGTTGAGACCGAGATCCTTGATGATATCGTTATATCTCTTTGCGATCTTCTTGAAGTATTCGGTAATGTCCTCGTGGTTGCGGACCATTTCGTAGCAGCGGTAGAGCATATCGGTGACCTTGGTGTCCTCGCTGAAGCGCTTTCCGGGTGCGGAGGGGACGACGAAGCGACGGTCGGGGTCAGCCTTTACGATTGCGGCAACGCGGCGAAAATGCTCTGCATCCGCCAGAGAGGAGCCGCCGAATTTTACAACTTTGATTCCCATAGTATCAGGTATCCTTTCTTGGCACGTGAAGCCGTGCGTTTTTGCGTGAAATTTCGCTATAATATTTATATTATATGAGAATAGGATGGCTTTGTCAATATCAAAACCGAGAAAAATGCGATTTTTCTGCGCATTTTTGAAGCCTGTTCTTTTAAAAAAGCGCGGAATACGATTGCATTTCACGCAAAAATCTGTTATAATGATTTTATTAACCGGAAAGGACCGTAAAAAATACGATGAAACGAAGAAGCGGTGTTTTGATGCACGTCTCCTCGCTTTGGGGGGACTATTCGGAGGGATCGTTTGGCAAGGAGGCGCGCGAGTGGATCGACTATCTCGCAGAGGGCGGATTTTCCGTTTGGCAGGTGCTTCCGTTCTGCTTGCCTGACGAGTGCAATTCTCCCTATAAATCCTTTGGTGCATTCAGCGGCAATCCCAATTTTATTGATCTCCCCACGCTTTGCGAGCAGGGACTTCTGACTGAGGAGGAGCTTGCGTCCGCGCGCCAGAAAACGCCGTACGTCTGTGAATTTGAGCGGTTGAGTGAGGAGCGATTTGCGCTTTTAAGGCTTGCCGCCTCTCGCGTGACCGACCGCACACCCGTGGAGGATTTTCTTGCAAAAAATACCGAGGTGGCAAGCTTCTGCCGCTTTATGGCGATCAAGGAAGCAAACGGCGGTGCGGAGTGGATCGATTGGACGAGTGAGACGTTTGATGCAGAAACGCTTTGGACGTGGCAGTTCGTGCAATACGAATTTTTCCGCCAGTGGATGGAGGTCAAGGCCTACGCGAACGCGCGCGGGATCTCGGTCATCGGCGATATTCCGATCTACGTTGCATACGACAGTGCGGACGTTTGGGCGAATCACGAGCTGTTTTTGCTTGACCGCGAAAAGCGCCCTTCTGCCGTTGCGGGCGTGCCGCCTGATTACTTCTGTGCGGACGGTCAGCTTTGGGGCAATCCGCTCTACGATTGGAAGCGTATGAAGCAGGACGGGTTTGCTTGGTGGTGCGAGCGGATGCGCTTTGCACTGACGCTCTTTGACGGTGTTCGCATCGACCATTTCCGCGGCTTGGAGGCATATTACAGCATTCCCGCAGGGGAGATGACCGCAAGAAACGGAAAATGGAAGAAGGGACCGGGGATGGCGCTGATCCGTGCGCTCAAGCCGATCTGCGAGGGGAAGCTGATGATCGCGGAGGATCTCGGCGACATTACTCCCGAGGTCGTCAAGCTCGTTCGTGATAGCGGATACCCCGGAATGCGCGTTTTGCAGTTTGCGTTTCTCGGAGATCCCGAAACGCCGCATCTTCCCCATAACTACGATCATAACTGCGTTGCCTACACGGGCACGCACGATAACAATACGCTCCTCGGCTATATCTGGGAGTGTGACGACGAGACGCGCGCTCGCATCATGCGCTATTGCGGATACCACGAGCCCGATTGGGACCGTTGCTATCCCGCGCTTCTCCGCACGATGTTTGCAAGTCACGCGGGTCTGTTCATTATGCCCGTGCAGGATCTCTTGCTCTACGGCAGAGATACGCGGCTCAATACACCCGGTAAGAGCGAGGGCAACTGGGGCTATCGCCTCACGCGCGAGCAGCTTGCGTCGGTCAATCTTTCGCAATTCCGCGATTGGAACCGTCTCTACGGACGTATCTGATCGCCTTTATCCGAGTCGCGCAACGATGCCGTTGTAAATCCCCCTTGCGAACAGCTCGGGGTTGCCGTTCATCAGAGCCGCCTCGCTTGGATTGGTGATGAATCCGATCTCCACAAGCACGGCGGGCATATTCGTTTTTCTCAGCACGTAGAGAGAGGGACGCACCTTCATTCCGCGGTTTTGCAGTCCCGTTTCACGGCTGAGTCCTGAGAGAATGCTCTCGCCGAGCGAGAACGCCGAGGAGGGCTTGGAATAGGAAAACGCCTCCACGCCGCCCGCGCTCGCGTTGTCCGATGCGTTGGTATGGATGCTGATGAAGTAGTCCGCGCCCCACGCATTGGCGTCCTCGACGCGCGCACGGAGGCTGGTCGTGTTGGAGCTTCCCAGGGCAGAGGTCGGAGTTGGGCGCGAAAGTCGCACCTCGTAATTGGGGTTGGCACGCAGAAGAGCCGCCAATTCCTCGCCTACACGGTAGGTAATATCCTGCTCCCGCAGACCGTTTCCCTCGGCACCTGCGTTTGGGTTTTCGGGATTGTGTCCCTGATCAACGTAAATTTTAATCGCCATAGGCTCCTCCCTTGCCAATTGTAATACGGTACAGTTTATGCGGGACGGGGGCGACGGTGACACAGTGCGGCTTTGCCGCAGAACGGAGGAAGTATGAGTTCCATAAAAAAGAGTGAGATCGGCGCACGTGAGAAAAATCGCGTGGAGGCAGGGATGCTGTATCTGGTCGCTACCCCCATCGGCAATCTTTCCGATCTCTCCGAGCGCGCGATCAAGGTGCTCTCCGAGGTGGATTTTATTGCCGCAGAGGACACGCGAAATTCGATGCGTCTGCTTACTCATCTCGGCATCAGCAAGCCGATGGTATCCTATTTTGAGCATAACAAGCGCGAGAGAGGCGAGCAGATCGCCGCACGTCTGGCGGCGGGGGAGAGCTGTGCGCTCATTACCGATGCGGGGACTCCTGCGATCAGCGATCCCGGCGAGGATCTTGTTGCGCTTTGCGCACAGCGGTGCATTCCCGTGACCTCCGTGCCCGGCCCCGTTGCATCGATCGTGGCGCTCACGCTTTCGGGATTGCCCACGGGCAGATTCACCTTTGAGGGCTTTCTGTCGGTGAACAAGGCTGAGCGGCGCGCGCATCTTGCGTCGCTTTCGGGGGAGAAAAAGACAATGCTGTTCCACGAGGCGCCGCACAAGCTTCGCACCACGCTTGCAGATTTTGCCGCAAGCTTTGGAGAGGGACGCCGCATTGCGATCTGCCGTGAGCTGACCAAGATCAACGAGGAAATCCTGAGAATGACGGTCGGAGAGGCGATCGCTTATTACGGCGAGCGTGAGCCGCGCGGAGAATACGTGCTGGTCGTGGAGGGCGCGACGGACGAGGCGAAGGAGCAGAGCTTCTGGGCGGAGATGGAGATCCCCGCGCACGTAGCATACTACATCGAGCAAGGATACTCAAAAATGGATGCGATCAAGCAGACTGCAAAGGATCGCGGCGTTCCCAAAAACGACATTTACCGAGAGATGGTATAAAAAGAAGTATGCACGGGCACGGCCCGCGCGCCTTTGTTGTTTGCGAGCTTATTCGCAAATGAAGATATAGGGGTAGATCTCCTGCCCGCCGTCGAGGTAGTATGCCTCGGCATCGGGATGGTTCTCTTCGATATAAGCGCAGATCGATTCTTTTTCGACGTCGGTTACGTCCTTGCCGAAGAATACGGTGATCATAAACTTATCGGGAACAGAGAGCATCGTGTCGATCAGGTCCATTGCCGCCGCTTCCTTATTGGAGCGGGAGGTGACCATTTCCTTGTCCACGAAGGCGATATAATCATCCTTGAATACCTGCACGCCGTTGAGCTCAACGTCACGGACGGAGGGGGAGACGTAGCCTGCCGCAACACCGTTCATTGCGTCGCGCATCTGCTGTGCCGCCACCTGTACGTCTTCTTCGTCGTGATTGAGCGCGGAGATGGCGATATAGCCCGATCCGATGTTGTTGCTCTCAATGACGTGAACGTCCGCATCGGTGTAAATTTCCGCCGCCTGCGACGCAGCCATATAGATGTTCTTGTTGTTGGGAACGACGAAGATATGCTCCGCGGGAATCTCCTCAAACGCATTGAGAAAATCCTGTGTAGAGGGGTTCTGGGTCTGTCCGCCGTAGATGATATAATCGGTGCCGAGCTCGCGGTAGATCTCCTCGATTCCGTCGCCCGTGCAGACCGCAACGATTCCGTAGCGCTTGGTGGGAGCCTTCTTTTCCTTTGCCTCGCCCGCCTCGGATTCGGTGTGTTGAACCGACATATTTTCGATCTTGATGGTGAGGAATTCGCCGTACTGTCTGCAGAATTCGAGCACCTTTTCGGGAGTCATCGTGTGTACGTGGAGCTTGACGATGGTGTCGGTCTTGAACGCGACGATAGAGTCGCCGACGGTTTGCAGGAAGTCCTTGATGACGTTGACGTCGAAGCTTTCCGCATCAACCTTTGCGTTCATAAGCTGGAGCAGACACTCGGTGCAGTAGCCGTATTCCATTACGCTGTCCGCGCCGAAGCTGATGCGGGTGAGATCGAGCTTGGGAGCGCTTGCCGATGCGACGGAGGGGAGATCCGCGATGAGATCCTCGCCGCAGAGAACGCGGTTGAGTCCGTCCATAATATAGTAAAGTCCTGCTCCGCCCGAGTCGATGACGCCTGCTTCCTTCAGTGCGGGGAGCAGCTCGGGAGTACGCTGGAGAGACGCGTACATTTCCTTGATGAGGTCGGCAAAGAGGCTTTCTACGGTGCTTTCAGCGGTAATTCCGGCAACTGCAGCCTCTACACCCTCGCGTGCAACGGTGAGAATGGTACCCTCGGTTGGCTTCATAACCGAGGCGTATGCTTTTTTAACGCCCTCCTGCAAAGCCGCGCCGAGCGTGGGAACGTCTGCCTGATCAATGCCCTTGAGTCCCTTTGCGATACCGGCGAAGAACTGAGAGAGGATCACGCCCGAGTTTCCGCGTGCGCCAAGGAGCATACCTCTGGAAAGCGCATCCATAACGGTGGAAATATTCGCTTCCTCCATACCGTTGATGGCGGAAATACCGCCCTCGATCGTCATACTCATATTGTCTCCCGTGTCTCCGTCCGGAACGGGGAATACGTTAAGCGCATTGACCTCCTCTGCGTTTGCGCGGAGCTGAGCGGCACCGCCGCGCGCCATATTGGCAACCGTGATGCCGTCGAGGTACTTTCTTTCGGTCGCAACGCCCGATCTTTCGTCTGTCATATTCATAAAACGGTTCCTTTCTTTGGTGAGCGGTCGGGCTCAGCGATTTTTTGCAACAAAGAAGAGTGCAAGCGTTCCGGGACCGGAATGCGCACCGATAACGGTTCCGACGTTGGTGATCACGGCAACGTCCTTGCCGAACTGAGTCTTGATCAGCCCTGCGAGATATTCTGCGTCTGCGATGCAATCTGCGTGAGAAATGTAGATGGGGTAGTTTTCAACGTCTGCCTCGAGCTCGACCATTTTCTGTGCGAGGGCGGCAACCGCCTTTTTGCGTCCGCGAACGGTATCGCGCTTGATGAGATGTCCCTCGTCGTCAACGTGCAGGACAGGCTTGATGCCGAGCATATTGCCAACGAACGCAACGGCGGGACTGACGCGACCGCCGCGCTTGAGGTAATCGAGATCGTCAACGGTAAACCAGTGTGCCAGACGGGGACGAAGCTCCTCGACGTGGGCAAGCGTTTCCTCAATGGTTGCGCCCGCATCGCGCTTGTCGCACGCAAAGCGGAGGAGAAGACCCTCGCCTGCGGAGGCGCAGAGCGTATCAACGGTCAGAATTTTGCGGTCGGGGTACGCATCCTTGAGCGCCTCTGCCGCAAGTCTTCCTGCGTTATAGGTGTTGCTGAGTCCCGAGGAGAAGCCGACGTAAAGGACGTCGTTGCCTTCCTTGAGCGCCTTTTCGAATTCCTGTGCAAAGGTCTCGCTGTTGACGGCGGAGGTTTTTGCGATCTTTCCCTCGCGCATCTGTGCGTAAAATTCCGCAGAGGTCATATCGTTGTCGGAATAGAGCGTGTCGTTGCCGACGAATCGGAAGTTGAGAGAAACGGAACGAACCTGCCACTGTGCGAGAAGCTCGGGAGAGAGGTCGCAGGCGGAATCGGTAAAGATAGCGAAGTTACTCATAGTTTGGATCATCCTTTCTTGAATCTATGTGACGGTATGATGCTTTCAATTATAACAGAAAACTGTTGACTTGTCAACGTTTTTTGCGGTCTTTTGTGCAAAAACGGAAGAAAGGGGAGCTTATTTGAGGAATCTCTCCAGCTTTGCTGCCTGAATGAGACGGATGATGATGGGGGAGAGGACGACGTTGAAGAGCAGCTCGAAAAGGAAGTTTGCGCCGATCATCGTGAGGATGACAAACGCAAAGGGAGCATTGCCTGCTCCTGCCGCCCACATCGTGATGGTGTCCCAGAAGAAGACGAGTGTGCCCAACAGGAAGATTCCCGTGTTGACGATGGGACAGACGATTGCCGCCGCAACGACGGCGAGGTACCGATTTTTGTTTTTGAGAAGATGGAAAACGTAGCCTGCCGCAAGTCCGCAAAGAATTCCCTTCAAAAGAACGGTTACGACCGTGCCGAAAATGCTGATGGTCATAAAGGCTTGGGTTGCGGGAGAAACAAGCACGCATACTCCGAACACAAGCCCGAGCCAAGCACCTGCAAGGGGACCGCAGGTCACAACACCGAGCACGATGGGGAGCAGGACGAGAGAGACCTCAAAGGTGCCGAAGCGGATAAAGGATCCGAGCATTTGCAGCACGATCACGATCGCGGTCAGGATTGCAAGATAAGTTAAACGGAATGCGTTTGACGTTGTTTTCATAGTGTCCTCCGAGCAGTATTTCCGTATGGATAAAAAATTATACTCTAATTATAGCACTTTAGTAATGAAAAGTCAAGTTTTTTTGTGTGGTTGGGGCAATTACGAAAAAAGGCCGCGGACAACAGGTCTGCGGTCTTTTTTTCTTCGGTTTCTGTCAGATCAGATAAAGCTTCGGACGCTCGGGGAGAGCAGATGCCTTTACCGTAATGCGGAGGCGGTATGCCCAATCGACCGTTTGGGGAAGATCGACCGTGAGTGCCTCTCCGCTGCATTCCTGCAGATCGACGAGTGTTTCAAAGATCGTTCCGTTAAAGATCTCTACCTTCAAGGCGTGTGCTCCCTCGGCCAGGCGAAGCTGATTGAAGGGATAGATTCCGCCGAGATTGATGTCCCAGCCGTTCGGGAGCGTTTCGATCACCGCGCGTCTGCGCGTCAGCAGATTGTACGCCGTGAGGGGAAGCTCTGCGGTGGGATCGGGCTCCTCGATGCGATAGATACCAAAGCGATAGAGCTTGGGCGCTTCGATCGCGCTTCTCACGCGGATACGGAGCTTTTCGGTTGTGACCGTGGGGACGCGCTCGGAAAAAAGATTGCCTACGCAGAGCGTTTCCGCAAAGGTCTTCCATTCCCCGTCCTGCCACGCATCGATGCAAAGCTCGCGGATCGCGCATCCGTGCTCGATCGGCTCGGAGAGCGTGAACATATTGAAGGTCTGCTTGCCGTTGAGAGAAATGAGAAGCTCGGAATTTTCGGAATCGAGTTGGATGAAATCAGCGGGATCGGTTCCGAGCAAGGGGGCGGCTTCGACGGCTTTTTTGGCAGCGTCGGACACCGTCGCCCCCTGTGCGAGGTTGTGCGAAAGGGCATCGGTGAGAATGCGATGTGCGCCTTGGAGCGCTTGAACGTCTGCATCGCAGAGCAAGCCGCGGCGGTCGGGCGGAATGTTGAGCAGCAGTCCCGAATTGCGTCCGCGAGAGGCAAACCAAAGATCAACGAGGTTGTGCGGCGAGCGAACGTCGGTGTCCTGATCGTCGTGGTAGAACCAGCCCGGACGGATGGAGACGTCGGATTCGGCAGGGATAAACGCGGTGCCGTCCGCGCTTCCGGAATTCAGCTTCGATGTGGTTTCAAGCTCGAGATCTCTGTAATCGACCGTGGAATAGCAGGGCTTGCCCGCAATTCCCTTTTCGTTTCCTACCCAACGTACGTCGACGTAGGGAGTTGCGCCGAGTGAGCCGAAGATGACGGCGTTTGGCTGGAGCGTGCGGACAGTCTCGCCCCAACGGCTCCAATCGTAGTGCGCTTTTTCGCTTCCCGCGCCGTCCCACCAGACCTCGTAGATCTCGCCGTAATTCGTGAGCAATTCGGTGAGCTGACCGACGTAAAAATCATTGTATTCCTCGCTTCCCCAGGTTGGCTCGTGACGATCCCACGGGGAGAGATAAATGCCTGCCTTGATGCCGAATTCGTGACACGCATCGGTAAATTCGCGCACAATATCGCCCTTTCCGTTTTTGTACGGAGAATTTTTGATCGAATGCTCGGTGTATTTGCTGGGCCAGAGGCAGAAGCCGTCGTGGTGCTTTGCGGTGAGGATCGCCGCGTCAAAGCCGTTCTCCTTGATCGCGCGGAGCCACTGGCGGCAGTCAAGCTCCGTGGGATCAAAGATCGCGGGGGATTCCGTTCCGTCGCCCCATTCGCGCTCGGTAAAGGTGTTCATACCGAAATGGAAAAACGCGGTTCTCTCACGTGCATACCATTCGAGTTGTCTGTGGTTCGGTTTCAACATAGTTTTTCTCCTTTGATTTGGTTTACGGCTCTGCGTCACGCACCGTGATCTCAAGCCTGCAATGGTCGGTCTGCGCGCCGTGGATCTCAATATAATAATCGAGCGCGAGCCTGCCCTTTTCGAGCAATTCGTTTTCTACCTTGACCGTGCTGATGCAGACCTCAAAGCCTACCGACGGGGCGTTGTAGATACAGATGTTGCGGCGCTTATTTTCAAATACGAGCGCTGTGCTTACCGCTCCGCTTCGGAGCATTGTGATCAGCTCGGGGGCGGCACGGTCAAAGCCGATGCGTGTGGTAGAGGTACCCATATCGCTCGAAAAATCCTCCACGTACAGCAATTCAACGCGATGCGTGGTTGTGACAAGGCGTCCCTCTACGAGCAATTCGGAGACCTCCGGCTCATCCTCGGAGCAGGCAAACAGCTCCTCAAGCTGTGCGCGCATCGCCTCGTCGTCTGCGGAATGAAGATCGAATCTTCCTCGCGGAATGTCTCCTGTCATCACGCCCGCGCGATGGGTGAGGATGCGGATCATAACGTTTCTTCTGGTCATACAAGCTCTCCTGTCAGCGTGCGAAAGAGATCGGCAAAGAATGCATCTCTTTTGATCTCTGAAACGCAGAGGTAAGGATGACGGTTGTCGTCAAGGCGGTAGCTGCCGTTCTCCAGAATGATGGGGCGGGGGCGCTCGCTGAGGGTGAGCGCGTCGGGGCAAAGGAGGACGGTGCCGGCAGACACGTCCCAGATGACGCGGGACTTTGCGTACGGCGCGCTTGCTTCAAGGCTAACGCGCTTGACGTTGTCGGTTAGATAATCGCAGACGGCGTTTTTGCCGCGCAGATAATACTCCAATTCGTGCCACGTGGTGGCTGCAACGGAGCAAACGCCGCGGCAGGGAATCTGAACCAACGGGATTTTACTGTCGAATACGGTCTGCGCCGCAGGGATATCGCCGCGGAGGTTGAATTCCACTCTTCCGTCCTCCAGATGCGTTGCGTGACCTCCGAGCCAGATCACCGCTGCACGAGAGGCGATCTCGGGGCACTTGAGGAGGGCGGACGCGACGTTTGTGATCGCGCCGATTGCGAGAATGAGGACGGTTTTTTGGGAGCTCATAACCGTTTCAACAATAAAATCGCATCCCTCCGACGGAGTGGGCGTGAAGCGATCGGTCAAAAAAGCGTTTGCGCCGCGGAAAACAGGGATCTTGGAGTCGGGATCGGTCAGCTTTTGCACCTTGAGGATCTCGTGATAGCTCTTTTCCATGCCGTCTCCGGCTCCCGTTGAATTTTCGTTGAAAAAGGGCGCGGCGACCATCCCCAAGAGGTTGATCTCCTTTTGGCGCTTCATCAGGTACGCGATGCAGAACTGATCGTCGATCTCATTGAATGCATCGGTATCAAGGATC
>JAZQWH010000136.1:0-23874 GCA_045632205.1 Eubacteriales bacterium | reverse complement strand
CTCATCGATGCTTTCGGATTGCGAGCCGACGATCGCCTCGATCTGGCGTTTGGTTTCTGCTTTGTCATAGGTACGGTAGTGCAGATGCAGAATATCGCCCTCGTGGAGAGAGGGATCGGCATGACGTAGGCTGTTGGGATCTCTTTGGATGGAGAGGACGGTGCAGGTTGGCGGCCAGAGAATATCGGGAATGCTTTTGTTGACCGCAAAGGAATCGCGCGCAACCGTGACGTGCTCGTCTACGATCGTAGCGGTACGACCGCGGTGAGCGTCCTCCGTGTGGCTCTCGACTACGACCTCGGAGAATGCCTGCATTCCGGATGCCTCAGCAGTGACGTAGGCGAGTGTGACGCAAAGGATCATTGAGAGGAGGTTGGAAAATCCGCCAAGTGCCTCCAATGCAAAGGCGATTGCCATCAGCGGGGTACGGGAGCAAGCCGCGAGGAACGCGACCATACCGACCGTAACCAAAAGCATATAATGCTCGCGCGGCAGAAGATTTAAGCCGATGAACAGATTTGCCGAAATTGCACCGATCAGCGCACCCAACGCAAGCGAGGGAATAAAGAGACCGCCCGTTATACCTACGGTGTTTGCGATGACGATCGAGATGGAACGCGCCGCAAGATAGATCAGGAGCATATACCAAACTCCCTCACCCTCCAGAAGCAGGTCGATCAGGGAATGTCCCGAGCCGATCAGATTGGCGGAGGCAACACCGATGACGACGGTCGCGGCAAAGATGATGGCAACCTTGAACGGAAGGGGAAGACGGATCCGTCCGTTCCGCTCGCGGAAGAATCGGTAGAGCTTGGTAAAGAGGATCGCCGCAAGTCCCGCAAGAATACCGACGGTGATCGGCGCCCACAGATTGCGGAGAGGGAGGGTTGGGATACGCGTATGAATCTCAAAGAGCCCACCGTGTGTGTCGGGCAGGAGGCAAAGCAGCTCGGATGCGGCATAGCCGGAAGCCACTGCGGTTGCCGCAGAGGTAAAGATCAGAGGGGAGAATCGACGGTGCGCCTCCTCGACTGCAAAGAGCAGACCGGTGAGAGGAGCGCCTGTTGTGCAGGCAAAGCCCGTGCAGGCTCCACCTGTCATCACGTAACGGTCCCACGCGGCGGATTTTGCAAGCAGACGGGAGGTTCCGTTTCCAACGGCAGTTCCGATCTGCACGCTCGGTCCCTCTGTGCCAAGCGGCACGCCGCCAAGATAGGTCAGCGTTGCCGAGACGAAGACCGAGAGCAGATTGCGCAGCCATTGAAAGGTGATCAAGCCGCGCAAAAGCGTGATAGAGGTCGGAATTCCACCTCCTCTGCAGGAGGGAGAATAGTGAAGGATAATGGATGCGATCATACCGAGAAGTGCCGCACCGAGAATGAGGAGGGGAAGGAGTCGGAGATCGCTTCGTACCGATGCGTAGAGAAACTCGGAAAGCCTTACGGCGTGGGTAACGGTGAGCTTGAATAAAAAGATGATAACGCCCGTCACCGCACCTGCGACGGCGGAAAGACCGAGGCAGGGGAGGATAGTGCTTTTCATATTGGATTCGCGGATCTTTTTCATACGGCGTCCTCCTCGGAGATCAGGGAGAGAAGCCTGTCCATAACGAAGGCGGCAGCGGAATTCCGAATCTCATCCCGTGTGGAGACAACGGGGAGCGAAAGGCGGTAGGAGACCGTTTTTCGAGAGGTGGAGATCCCGATATAGACCGTCCCCACGGGATCTCTTTCGGTTCCACCCGAAGGGCCTGCAAAGCCTGTGGTCGAATAAGCGACGGTGCTTCCAAAGGCACGTCTTGCGCCCTCTGCCATAGATTCGGCACAGGCATAGCTGACCTCGGTATGCTGTTCAATAAGCTCCGGGGGAACGCCAAGCAGCTTTGTTTTGATCTCGTTCGTATAGGTCACACACGCGCCGCAAAAAACAGC
This sequence comes from Eubacteriales bacterium, assembly GCA_045632205.1. Classification (GTDB taxonomy): domain Bacteria; phylum Bacillota; class Clostridia; order Oscillospirales; family CAG-272; genus UMGS1865. Next base: position 21,943 of record JAZQWH010000136.1, on the reverse strand, counting down.
GGAGCTGCCGGGGAGATCGGTGAGGAGCTTTGCACAAAGCCCGCCTGTACAGGATTCTGCACCCGAAACGGTAAATCCGCGCTCTGTGCCGCGTAAAACGATTTTTTCCAGCGTGGAGCGGATCGATGGATTCATAAATATTCTCCTTTCTTTGGAAAATTTTGAGGAATATCTTGCATTTGCGGAGAAAATCCGCTATAATTTGAGAGAGAACGATCGGAGGGAGGCGATGGAATGAAATGCTTGCAATGTCCGCGCAAATGCGGTGCGGATCGCGATGGGAGCGTTGGCTTTTGCGGTGTGCCGTGGCAATTCCGCGTTGCGCGTGCCTCTCTGCATTCTTGGGAGGAGCCTCAGATCAGCGGTACGCGGGGATCGGGCACCGTCTTTTTTTGCGGCTGTAACCTGCGCTGCATCTATTGCCAGAACCGAACCATCAGCCGCGAGGGGCAGGGACGGGAGATCGGCGCGGATGAACTGATCGACGTAATGCTTCGTTTGGAGGCGGCGGGCGCGCACAATATCAATCTCGTTACGCCCACGCAATATGCTCTGCAGCTTGCCGACGTGCTTGCATCGGCAAAAAAGCGGCTGCATATTCCCATCGTCTATAACTGCGGCGGCTATGAGGACGTGGAAGTCCTGCGCCGTCTGGAGGGGTTGATCGATATTTACCTGCCCGATTTCAAATACGTGGACGGAGAGCTTGCCGAGCGTTATTCGGGCGCGAGAAATTACTGTGAGATTGCAACGGAGGCGCTGGCGGAGATGCTCCGACAAACGGGTGTTCCCTTGATCGGTGAGGACGGATTGATGCGGCGCGGCGTGATCGTGCGGCATTTGGTGCTGCCCGGCTCAAGAAAGGATTCGGTTGCCGTGCTTTCCCATCTTGCAAGGACCTTTGGGACGGATGCGTTCCTGCTCTCGCTGATGAGCCAATATACCCCTGCGTTTGCGCAGGATGCGCCCGATCGGGTACTGCACCGCCGCGTGACCTCGTTTGAGTATCAAACGGTGGCAGATGAAGCGCTCCGACTTGGTTTTTCGGGAAATTTGCAGGAGCGTACCTCAGCGGATGCGGGCTATACGCCGAATTTCTCGGAATCAAGCTTTCTGCCCTAACAATACAACATCTTATTATACATCGTTTTGATACAAAAGTCAACGATTTGGATCGAAAAAAGACGTCTCACCGAAAAAATGGTGGGACGTCTTTTTGGCTTGTTTCTTTTTTGGGGAAATTGCTCTTTGACCGTAGTCTTTTTTAGGTTCTTACACGCCCTGCAGAACGGCAAAGCCAAGTGCGGGAAGCGTGTACGTGCCGCTGATTTTCCGTTCGTTGAGGAGATCGTAGAGCTCCTCGTGTGCGGTGTAGGATTGCTCCTGCTCCGAGCAATTGAGGACGAAGTAATATTTCTCGCCGTCACCCTCGCGGCAGATCACGCGGATAAATTCATCTCCCGTGACGGCGGAGGGGGCTGTGATGGTAAGCTCGCGGAACAGGTCTTTTGTAAAATCATCCGCAAAGCGCTGGTCGGGGCAGAAGGCAACGTGATATGCCACGCCCTTGCCGTAGCAATGTCGGGAGATCGCGGAATCCCCCTTGAAGTAATCGCGCTCATATTCACCCAGCTTTTCCGCACCCTCAAGAATGGGAACGTCTGCATTTGCGTTGACAGGGTAGGAGCTTCCGTTATAGGAGACGCTGTTGGAAAGGGCGCACTCCTTGGAGGAATAGCTGCCCACTTCATCCACGCGCAAGCCAAACAGCTCGCGCAAGCCGCAGCCGGGCATTCCGCCGACGTAGGTGAGATCGTTTTCGTTGGTCATCGCGGTCATATAGAAGGAGACGAGCGTGCCGCCCTCTCTGACGTATGCCTTCATCTTTTCCGCAAGTGCCTTGGTCATCAGATAAGGAGAGGGCATAAAGACGATCTTGTATTTACTGAAATCGGTCTCGTAGCTGATCATATCCGCAGGGATATTCTGCTTCCAGAATGCGTTGAAGAGGGCGAGCCCTGTGTCGGTATATCCGTTATTCGTGCGTCCACCCAGCTTTTCAAATTCCTCGATCGAGCCGCTGAGCGCCCACATGGTTTCGTAGTCGTGCGTGACGGCGACCTTGGCATCAATGCCCGTTCCTACGATTCCGTCCATTTTTTTGAGCATTGCGCCGATCGTTTGAACTGCCTTGAAGACGCGGTGCTCGCTTGTGCCGAGGTGATCGACGATCGCACCGTGGTATTTCTCTCCGCCTCCGCGTCCTTTCCTCCATTGGAAGTACATCACGCTGTCCGAGCCTGTTGCCGCGAAGAACATTGCCTCAAAGAGCTGCTGCTCGGTCGATTTGTTCACACGGACGTGCTGACGCCAGACGTTGATGCCGGGGGCACTTTCCATCAGGATATAGGGCTTTCCACCCATCATATTGCGGCAGAGGGATGCACCGCGCGCGTGCTTTGCACAGTTCTCGTCAACCGATTTTCCGTTAAACCACACGGGGTAGGTATCGTTGGAATAGAAATCGAGGTGCTTTGCCATTTTGAAGTGATCGTAGCGGTCAAAGGTGCCCATACAGTTGGTGGTGATGGGGGCGTTGGAATACTTGCGGATGCAATCCGATTCCATCTTGACAAAATCGATGACCGATTCCGAAACAAAGCGTCTCCAATCGAGCGACAGTCCCGTGATAGAGGTCTCGCCGATCTGCGGATTGGGCGGCTCGATCTGCTCAAAGCTCTGGTAGCGATGGCTCCAGAAGGGAGTCCACCATTCGTGATTGAGGCGGTCGAGATCATTGCCGTATTTGTTGCGTACCCATTCGATAAATTCCCTTCGGCACTGCGGGCAGAAGCAATCGTGTGCGCGATATTCGTTGTTAAGATGCCAGCCGATGAGTGCGGGGTGGTTGCCGTAGCGCTCTGCAAGCTTTTCGTTGATGATGCGGCACTTTTCCTTGAAGATGGGGGAGCGCAGACATTGCAGGACGCGCGAGCCGAAGTGGCGGCGGACACCGATCGCTTGGGTCAGCATGATCTCCGGATATTTCTCATTCATCCAACGCGGATGCGCGGCGGTGGGCGTTGCAAGAATGACGCGTCCTCCGTTTTTGTAGATGGTGTCCATACGCTCGTCAAGAAGAGAAAAGTCAAATACGCCCTCCGTCGGCTCAATGGTATCCCACGCAAAAATGCCCATCGTCAGCTCGTTGCAGTTTCCCTCCCGCAAAAGCTCCATATCCCGATCGAGCACGCCCTCTTCGGTTACCCATTGCTCGGGCGAATAGTCACCTCCAATGAGAAAATGCGGAAAATTTTTGGATAAAGGCGAAAATTTTTTCATCTTTCTGCTCCTTTTTTCTTGAAAGTATGTTATACTGATTATATCACGGATTTTACGGATTGAAAATGGAATATTGTCCGATTTTATTGGAATATATTCCGAGGAGGGCTGATGATCATACGCATTCCGAGCGCGGAAGCACCGCGTTCTCCAATCTGGTTTACCACCTGCGATTCGCACTATCGGCAGGAGAGCAGGAGCCGTCCCACGGGCTTTGCCGAGGATGCTCAGCTTCTGTTTGTGCTTAGCGGCGCGGGTGTATTGCGCTGTGAGGGGCGCGAATTTCCCTTGCATCAGGGGTGTGCCTTTTATCTGGAGCCGGGGGTTCCGCATTGCTACGAGGATCTTGGCGACCTGATGACCGCGTGGATCACCTGGAAGGGAGAGGGGCAGGATGCGATCCGCGAGTATATTGGAAAAAAGTCCTTCCTGTTTTGCGAGCATACCGACGTCGGTTTTTTTGCGTCCCGAATCGAAAAGATCTCTCGCGAGTATTTTTCGGGCAGACGCGAGGGCGTGCTGTCTGCGATGCTCTATTCGCTTGTGATGCATTTTTTCGACGGTATTACGGAATCCGAGCCGAGCGATATGGATCGTGTGCTTTTCTATATGGAGGAGCATTTTGCAAGGAAAATTACGTTGGAGGAGCTTGCGGACGTGGCACGCTGCTCACGTTCGACCTTCTGCAAGCGTTTTAAGGAGCAATTTGGATGTACTGCGATTGAAACGCTTGTGGAGATCCGCCTGCGAAACGCCGAGCTGCTGTTGCGCACCAATCCCGAATACAAGGTGTATTTGGTAGCACAGCAGTGCGGCTTTGAGGACATTTCTTATTTCTGCCGTGCCTACAGGAAACGGTTTGGCTCTTCTCCCACGTCGGTTCGGACAAAGGAAAAATAATCAAACGGGTGCAGACTGCAACAGTCTGCACCCGTGGTGCTTTAGGATTCGGTTTGCTTTGCGGGGAGGATCTGATAATCGTTGATCTCTGCCTCGGAAAGCTTTTCGGTCAGTGCCGTCTGTTCCTCGGAGAGCAACAGGCGCATGCCGTATTGCAGGCGGTAGTAGGAAAGTGATTTTAAGAACGTGACGGCATCTTCGTTGGCGGAGAGCGTCTCCGATTGAAGATCAAGGGCGCAGAAATCGCAAACGCGGAGCAATTCTCCAATGATCTCCCATCCGTTCTCCGCGCGAAGGACAGAGAGCGGGATCGCGACACCGACGGTGGCGGAGGTGTCCTGCCTGAGCTGTGTCAGATAGGTCTTGAGTGCGGGAAGCTCGGCTGCCGTGAGCGGATGACCGATGAGCAAAAGCTCATCTCCTCCTCCATTGAGAAACTCACGCAGAAGCGCGCGCTCGCGCACGGATGCGGCATATTGCAGGTCTGCGTTAGCTTCACGCAACGATGCCGCGTAAAACACACCGCTGACGTAGGTGGAGTCGGGGATCGCTCCGAGCGTTTCGCCAAGCGTTGTCGCAGGAGTGTTGGAAATGCCGAGCAGATTGCCCACGGGTGAGGAATAGAGCGGGGTGCCGTCCCGGTCGTTGATTGGAAAGGAGAGCTGCTGTGCGGAGGGGATGACTCCACCCGGCAGATAGGGGGCTGCATTGATTGCGGGGACGGGAGGACGGTAGGGATCGTTGACCTCTTGCTCCTCCTTTTCTTCAACCAGGCGCGCATAGGCATCCTCGTCCAGGCAGGATTTGAGGATCGTGCCGATGATGACCGTGACGGTCAATGCCGAGAGGACGCAGATGAGGATGATCGCCCAGGGGGGGAGACGGCGTCGGTGGGTGTTATGATAGCGATGAGAGCGTCTGCCAAGGGACATAAGGACAACCTCCTTTCCGATTTTTTAAGAGCGCTCAGACGATCGCGAGCCAATCCAGCTCACGGCCGAAATCGTTCCACTCAAAGACGACCGAGTCGCGGAAGGTGGCAACGATGCTTTCGGTGCGGGACCACTGATGGGAGGAGAGCAGGGTGGAGACGGTACGACCGAGCACGGCGTTCCCTTCATCCGCAAGACGGACAAGGACGTAGTAGCCGTCGGCAACCTCAACCACGGGACTGACGTCGCCGACCTTATGCAGGGCAAGTGCAGCCGCCTCAAGCGCGGGATCGTAGACGTCACGAATGAGATAATAGGGCGTTGAGTTGGAGGGATCCTGATTGTAGATCGCGCTTCCCACCGCGTCGCGAAGCGAGAGCGTGCCGTCGGAAAGCCCCTGCCGTGCCTCCTCTGCCGTGCGGCGGTTTGCTTCCTTGTCCTCGCCTGCATCGTTGCGAACGAAGATGTGCTGTACGTAAACGCCGTTGCCCGAAAGGATCCAATCGGTGAAGGCGAGATTCTCGGAATCGTCGAAAAGATTTTCAATATCCGCGCGCTGTGCAAGCTCTTGGCGGAGCAGATCCTCCATTACGGAAACCTCGGTGGAGAATCGGATAAAGCTCTCGCTCATATGGTAGCGCTCGGACAGCTCGTAGAACAGCTCCTTGCCTCCTGCCTCCTCCTCGGCATCGGCGATCAGCTCGTCTGCCGCATCCTGCACGCGATCGTCGTCAAGCGCCAGATCGGGGAGATAGTGTGCGCAGGCGGCAAGCACGGCGTAGTTCTCGCGCAGCTTGTCCGTCACGCGTGCTCGCCATTCGTCCATATAGGGAGCGGCACTCTCGGGGGAGCTGAAGATGGCCTCACCGTAGGTGCGCATCATCGCATCCTTTTCGGTCAGGATCAGGTAACGCAATTCTCCGTATCGGACCTCGTAATCTCCATAGGTGGCAACGGGCTCCTCCATCTCGTCCGAGCAGGCAACAAGACCCGTGCAAAGAAAGGCGAGCAGGAGCGCGAGTATGAGGCAAAGCGTTTTTTTAGCCGACAGCATAGCGTTTTTTCCTCCGTGTTTTTCATTTCTACCCCTATTATACAGGATAGTTATGACTTTTTTATGAATTCTCGGAAAATATGCGCTCTTTTTTTCAAAAAAGTATTTTCTTTTTTCATATTATATGCTAAAATATAAAATAGGGTCGTCTATCCCATCGGCAACCGTGCCGAAATCGTCTTTTTGGGAAAGGAAGAAACGCTATGAAGGATGTCTATAAGATTCCGCTCTCCGAAATTGTAGAAGAACAACGGTTCGAGGTCGTTGTCAAGCCCGAAAATTATGATCAGATTCAGATCATCACCCCCGAGGTCAACCGCCCCGGACTTGCGCTTGCCGGCTTTTACGGTATTTTTGAAGCGCTTCGCATCCAGATGATGGGAAGAGCGGAGCTGGAATATCTGAATTCACTGACTCCGGAGGCGCGCGAGGAAACGCTGATCCGCTTTGTCGATGCCGCTCCCGTTGCGATCCTTTATACGACGGGGCTTCCCATTGACGAGGCATTGATCCGCAGAGCGACCGAGCGCGGAGTACCCGTCTTACGCACGGAGAATAAAACCAGCCCGGTTATGGCGAGCCTGATCAGCACACTCAATAACCATCTCGCACCGCGCATTACGCGCCACGGCGGCTTGGTTGAGGTCTACGGCGAGGGTCTGCTTCTGCTGGGCGACAGCGGAGTCGGTAAGAGTGAGACCGCGATCGAATTGGTCAAGCGCGGACACCGTCTCATTGCGGACGATGCCGTTGAGATCAAGCGCGTATCCGACCGTACGTTGGTCGGCTCTGCGCCCGAAATGATCCGCCATTACGTGGAGCTGCGCGGAATTGGCATTGTGGACGTGCGCCGCCTGTTCGGTATGGGCTCGGTCAAGGTAACCGAGCGGATCGACCTGGTCATCCAGCTTGAAAACTGGGTGGAGGGAAAGATGTATGACAGATTGGGTATGGACGAGGAGTTTATCGATATTCTCGGCATTCGCGTGCCGTCCATTACCGTGCCCGTTCGTCCCGGTAGAAACCTTGCCATTATTCTGGAGATCGCCGCGATGAACAATCGACAGAAGCGTATGGGCTATAACACTGCCGAGGAGTTTAACAAGAGACTCCTGCAGCAATTGGAAAACAGCTGATTTTTTTGAGGAGACTGTAATCATGGGAAAAGCTACGGTCGAGATAGACGAGCGGGAAGCGGAGCTGCTTCGCTCGTGTGAGATCCGAAACGGGGAGTTCGTCCGCTATTTCGGAAAACAGAATGAGATCGTCATCCCCGACTCGGTCAGTGTGATCGGCGAGGATGCCTTCCGAAACAATAAAAAAATATTGCGTGTGGTGCTTGGCCGCAACGTATCGGTCATTCGTGCGGGCGCATTCAAGGGCTGTACCTTTCTTCAGTCGATCACCATTCCTTCGGGCTTGCGCGAGATCGGCGACGAGGCATTTTTCGGCTGTGAATCGCTGGTAACGGTCTTGCTTCCCAATACGGTGGTCAAGATCGGTACGGGGGCGTTCCGCGGATGTCGCTCGATCAAGCGGTTTGAGCTTTCCTGCAATGCGGAGACCATTCTCGACTACGCATTTTACGGATGCGAATCGCTCGAGGAATTGGAGCTGCCGCCGTCGCTTACGCGAATTCGCCGTGCCACCTTCTTTAACTGCAAGTCGCTCAGACGTCTGGAGATTCCGTCGGCGGTTCGCACGGTCGGACACTACGCATTTGCGTATTGCACGTCACTTGAGCAGCTTGAGATGCCGACAGAGCTTGCCTATATGGGAAGCGGCGTGCTCACGGGATGCACTACGCTCAAGCGCTTCGACGTTCCCGCAGGTGTTCATTTCATCGGAGAATATTTCTTTGCGGGGTGTCACTCGCTCAGAGAGGTGACCTTCTCCGATGAGATCAATTTTATCGGTCGAAACGCCTTTTGCGGATGCGAGAGCCTGGAGCGACTCGATTTGCCGCAGGCGTTGCGCTATATCGGATACGCCGCATTCCTCGGTTGCTCCGCGATCAGGTCGCTGACCGTTCCCGCGCAGGTATCCGAGATTGAGGAGCGCGCGTTTGCTTGCTGTCACGGGCTTGAAAAAATGGAGCTTTTGACCGATTCGCTCGAGACGCTTGAAAACGAGACCTTTGCGGATTGCTCGGCATTGACCACGATCATTTTGCCTGACGGGATCCGTCAGATCGGTGAGCGGAGCTTTGCGCGTTGCACCTCTCTTGCATCGGTGCATATTCCGCGCGGACTTTGCCGTCTGGGAGACCGTGCGTTTGAGGGCTGTGAGTCCCTTGCGTCGGTCAGCTTACCCGTTGCGGTGCGAGAGGTTGGAGAGGCGGCGTTTGTCGGCTGCACGAGTCTTTCTACCGTCATCCTGCCCGATCACAAGATCAAGGTGGGCGCGGGGGCGTTTGCGGCGTGCGATGCGCTGGAGGTGCTGGTGCTTTCGGACAGTGTGCACGGAATTCGCAGAAAGTGCATTCGTTGGCAGGTTGCGGAGCGAGCAAACGTGATCTTGCACAGTGAGCTCAAGCTTGCAATCGTGTTCTCCAAGCTCGGAAAGCCCGAAACGGAGGATGGACACAAGAAGCTGCTGCGTGCCGAGGCACGTCGCCTGCTCAAGCAGGTCAAAAAGAGAAATAATCTGCATTCCACCGCAACTCTGCGCGAGAATATTGCAAGCGCGGCACAGGCGATCGAGGAGCAGATCAACCCCACAGAGGAAGAGATCACCCCCACGGAGGAAGAGAGCTCTTCTCCTGCGGAGGGGGAATAAACCGTTAAAAAAGAAAGGATACTGTTATGGAACGAGTATCAAAGCACAATTATTATCTTGATATCGCGCAGACCGTTGCGGAGCGTGCAACCTGCCTGCGCAAGAAGTACGGCGCGATCATCGTCAAAAACGACACCATTATTTCCACGGGCTACAACGGCGCTCCCCGCGGACGTCAGAATTGCACCGATCTCGGCTTTTGCATGAGAAACAAGCTCAATATTCCCAGAGGCGAGCGCTATGAGCTTTGTCGCTCGGTACACGGAGAGGCGAATGCCATCATTGCCGCATCGCGCGAGCAGATGCTGGGCGCAACGCTCTATATGGCTTGCATCAACGCCGAAACGGGCGAATTGGAGCCGGGAACCACGTCTTGTATGATGTGCAAGCGTATGGTGATCAACGCGGGCATTTCCACGGTCGTCGTGCGTGACGACAAGGAAAATTACCGCATCATCGACGTGCAGAATTGGATCACGGACGATGACTCGCTCAGCGGAGTATTCGGATATTGAGGCATCAAATGAAACGAACCTTTTTCAAAAGTCTTTTGGCTTGCCTGCTCGTTCTCGCCTCCTTGCTGTGCGCGTGCGGAGACCGTGATGCGCTGGTTTACGAGAAGGAGCGCAACGCTTACGTGAGAGAGGGCGACGGAGCGGTGTTTTTTGCGGCGCCTCAGAATTACCGTGCGGTGAAGATCGATAAGTCGGAGCAGATCGGGGAGATCGAGCAGACGGAGGGGGACGACCTGCCGCTCTATGCGATCTACGATTATGCAGAAAAGAACGGAATGGATCCCGCAATTTGGATGGCGGATGCCGAGTACCGTGTTTACGTAGCGGAGGGAACAACGCTTCCCAAGCTTTGGGAGATGCAGCCCGCAAAGGCGCAGATCGTGGAAAATGCAACCATTTCCTATTCGGTTGGTACGGTGGATCAGCCCGAAACCGTCCAAAAGCTGCTTTCCTGCTACCGCGATGGATTTTCGGTTGCGTATACCGATGCGCGATGCACCTTCCGCCTCAACGATGCCGAGCGCAATGAGCTTGCGTTTGACAGCAAGACCTACGGAGGGCTGTACTACGTCCTTCAGCTTTACCGCTTTGAGGAATCAATTGAGCTGACCGAGGAGGTCACCGATCCTGCAGGCTTTACTCCTGCGTACGGGCTTGATTACGCTTACGAAACGCACAACGGACGCACCTACGTTCGTTATGATCTTGGAAAAAGCTTTCTTTACGACCGCGCAACGGGGCTTTGCTACCCCATTGGCGGATTGTTGGATTCTTATTTTGACTGAAAATTGACCGACGTGTGTCGGAGAGGGGAGGAATACCGTGACGGTTTGTATGGAAGCGGAACAGCAGAGGCTCGAAGCCGATACGGAGCAAAGACTGACCGTTTGCTTCGTTTGCACGGGGAATACCTGCCGCTCCCCGATGGCGGCTGCGGTTGCCAACGCGTTGGCACAGCAATTACAGGCAGGAGAAGGCGCACCGAGGATCGTGGCGTTCAGCGCGGGACTTTATGCCGCGGATGGAGAGTGCATCTCTCCGAGAGCGGTCGATGCCTTGGAGGCAGCGGGGGTTCCTGCCGCTCCGGGGCGTGATTATCACGCGCATCGCGCACACACCCTGACCGCCGAGGAGGCGGAGCGTGCCGATCTGCTTGTAGGAATGAGCGCAGGGCACTGTATGGAGCTTTTGATGCGCTATCCCCAAGCGGTGAGCAAGATCGCGGGAATGCCCGAATCGATCGCGGATCCCTACGGTGGGGACGGTGCGGTCTATGCGGAGTGTCTGGCGCAGATCGTTGACGGCGTAAAGGCATTGCTCTTTTCGTCGTATTCGGACGGGGAGGCAAGCGTATGAATGCCGAACGTATGACCGAGGCGCATCTGGACGGCGTTGCGGCGCTGGAGGGGGAGATCTTTTCCGAGCCGTGGAGCCGTGATGCACTCAGGCTTTTGCTGACGGAGGACGCCATCGGATTCGTTTGTACCGAGGGGGAGACCGTCGTGGCATACGGAGGAATGCTTCTCACGCCCTTTGAGGGGCAGGTCACCAATATTGCCGTTCATCCCTCCTTCCGCCGACGCGGATTGGGCGGCGCGATCCTTCGCGCAATGAAAAAAGAGGCGACGGCACGGGGACTTGAGCAGATCTCCCTGGAGGTGCGTGCCTCCAACGAGCCTGCCATCGCACTTTATCTTGGATATGGCTTTTACGAGGCGGGACTGCGCCGCCGATTTTATAAAAATCCGTCCGAGGATGCAAAAATTATGCTTTTGCCCCTGACGGAGGAAGAATAACCTGAAAGGATGCCGAGTGCGCGGATGCGCAGGGGAGAGTGCCCCGTTCGGCGAACACTATGTACATTTTGGGAATGGAAAGCTCCTGCGACGAGACCTCTGCCGCAGTTGTGGAAATGAGCGAGGGCGTGCGCGCCATCCGCTCCAATATCGTTGCCTCGCAGATCGAGGTGCACCGTCTTTACGGCGGTGTCGTACCCGAGATCGCAAGCCGCGCGCATATCGAGGCGATTTCAAAGATCACCTATCAGGCTCTTGAGGAGGCAGGCGTTGGCATTGAGGAGATCGGTGCCGTTGCGGTTACCTCGCATCCCGGGCTCATTGGCGCCCTGCTTGTCGGCGTTAACTTTGCAAAATCCTTGGCGTATGCAAAAAAGCTTCCGCTCGTCCCCGTCAATCACATTCACGGGCACGTGGCGGCGGCATATCTCTCCAATCCCTCGCTCGAGCCGCCGTTTTTGGCAATTGTGGTCTCGGGCGGGCATACCTCTCTCTACCGTGTGGACGATTACACGCACTTTGAGGAGATCGGTGCAACGCGAGACGATGCGGCGGGAGAGGCGTTTGATAAGATCGGACGTGTGATCGGGCTTCCGTATCCCGGCGGTGCGGCACTCGATAAGCTTGCCTATGAGGGCGATCCAAAGGCGATCCGCTTGCCGTCCCCCGCGCTTGGCGGCGATACGCTTGATTTTTCCTTCAGCGGCATCAAAACGGCTACCCTTAACTATCTCAACGGAATGGCGCAAAAGGGTGAGGCGGTCAGCTATGCCGACGTTGCGGCGTGCTACACCGACCGTATCGTGGATGCGGTGACGCAAAAGACCGAGCAGGCATTGGAGAAGACGGGACTCGGCACACTTGTGCTTGCGGGCGGCGTGGCGGCAAACAGCCATTTGCGCGCATCCTTGGAGAGAATGTGCCGCAGGCGCGGCGTTACGCTTGCAATGCCCGAGCGTGCGCTCTGCGGAGACAATGCCGCAATGATCGCGGCGGCAGGATATTTTGAATATCTGCGCGGCAATTTTGCCGATACAACACTCAACGCCTCGGCGTGTGACTGAAAACGGAAAGGATACATAAATATGGATATGGAACAGATTGATAAGCACGTGACGGATGCAGAGCATACCGACCGTCCCAACGTTTCCCCGGCTGTTATTCGCCGTCTCCCTCGCTACTTCCGCTATTTGCGCGAATTGATCCGACAGGGAAAGATGCGAATCAGCTCGAGCGAGCTTTCCGCAATGATGAACGTGACCGCGTCGCAGATCCGTCAGGATCTCAACTGCTTCGGCGGCTTCGGTCAGCAGGGATACGGATATAACGTCAACTATTTGTATGCCAAGATCTGTGAGCTTTTGGGCGTGAGCCGCGGACTTTGCGCCGTGATCATCGGTGCGGGTGACCTTGGACGTGCCTTGGTGAGAAGCTCGATGTTTGAAAAGCGCGGAGTGGATATCGTTGCAATGTTTGACGTGGATCCCACACTCATCGGTCGTGAGGTCGGTGGAGTGACGATCTACGATATGAAGGATCTGGAATCCTTCTGTCAGAACACCTCCGTGGATATGGCGGTGCTTACGCTTCCCAAGAATCACGTTCTGGAGGAGTCTCGCCGCTTGGTGGAGCTTGGTATTGCGGGACTTTGGAACTTTACGGGTACGGATCTTGATTTTGATCCCGACAGCGTTGTCGTTGAGAACGTCCATCTGGGTGACTCGCTGATGATCCTTGATTACCTGATCTGCCGCAACGCCGAGAAGAAAACGGGCAAATAATCGGCGGAGGAGCTTGATCTTATGAAGTTTAATTTTGGACAGGACGTGTTGGTGTTGCCCGGCTCCGTGCTTTCCTCTTGCGAGGAGGCGGACGCCGCGAGCCTGCGCGTGTTGCTTTGGCTTGCGTCGGATCTCTCGCTCGCAGAAAAGCCCCGTCAGCTTTCCAAGCTTGCCGGCTGCAGCGAATCTGCGGTCAAAAAATCGATCTCCTTTTGGGCTCGCGCAGGCGTGCTTGCCGAGGACGGTGCAGCGGTAGAGACGGTGGCATCTCCTGCGGTGAAGGAAGAGAAAAACGCACAGCCCAAGCTGCTCAAGCCTGCGGATGCGGTCCCCGCTTATTCGATGGACGAGCTTGCCTCGATCATTGAGGAGCGTCGGGGAATGCGAGAGCTGATCGATGCCGCACAGCAGACGATGGGCAGAATGTTCCGTACCGTGGAGATCAATACGTTGGTTGCTATGGTCGATTATTTGCAGATGGATGAGGATTGCATCCTCCTGCTTCTGGCATACTGTCAGAGGATCGGAAAAAAGAGTATGCGCAGCATTGAGCAATACGCATATGCGCTTGTAAACGATGGGATCACGAACGCGGAGGCTCTTGAGGAGCATATCCGCGAAAGTGAGCTGATACATAGCCTTGAGGGCGAGGTACGTACGATGTTTGGGCTGAAGAGCCGTGCGCTTACGGGAAAGGAGGCAAAAATGCTTTCGGAATGGGTCTCGTTCGGCTATGGCAGTGACGTGATCCGCCGTGCGTACGAGATCACCGTCAACTCAACCGATAAGGCGTCTCTTTCTTATGCACACGCGATCCTCAAGCGTTGGAACAGTGAGGGACTTCGCACGGCAGAGGAGATCGACGCGAGGCTTGCCGAGGAGAACGCGCAAAAGAATAAGCCGGATGCGCCGACGCTTGGAAACAGCTTTGACACCGACTATTTTCTGCGTGTTGCGATGGAGAGAAGCTTTGACGATCTTGGCATCAGTAAGGATGAAAGAAAGGATTAACTCCGATTATGGGATATCAGAAGGATAATTACAAACGAATTCGCGACGAGTACGCTACGAAGGCACTTGACGCACAGCGGGAAGCGGACGAGAGACGCATTGAGGTTTATGCGGCAATTCCCGGGGTGCGTGCGCTCGACGAGCGCTTGGCGGGCTTCGGATTCCGCATTTTGCAGGAGTCGGTCAAGGGCGGAGATACGAAAGCCGCGATCGAACGGCTGAGAGCGGAGAATGAGCAGATCCTCGCCGAGCGTGCGGAGCTGCTTCGCGCAAACGGCTATCCTGCGGATTACACCCAGCCGCATTATGAATGTGAGGCTTGTCAGGATAGCGGCTACGTAGGCATCAAAATGTGCGCGTGTATGCGCCGACGCCTTGTGGAGGCGGGAATGGAAAGCTCGGGGCTTGGTGTGCTGATGCGCACGCAGTCCTTTGATAATTTCTCTCTTGCCTTTTATCAGGGAAACGCAAAGGATGCGCTCGTGATGGAGCATGCATATAAGATGCTTCGTGATTACGCTGAGAATTTTACGGTCGAGAAGGATAAGCCCACACCAAAAAGCCTGCTCTTTGTAGGGGGGACGGGACTTGGAAAGACGCACCTTTCCACGGCGATCGCGCGCAAGGTGATCGAGCGCGGATACGACGTTTTCTATAACAGTGCGGTGGGAATGCTTTCGGATTTTGAATTCAGACGCTTTGGTAACGGGGTTGCAACGGGCGATTCGGATAACGTGGAGCGCTATACCGAGTGCGATCTGCTCATTATCGATGATCTCGGTACCGAGGTAGTCAATCAATTTACGCTTTCCTGCCTCTATCACGTCATCAATACGCGCCTCAACTGCCAAAAGCCCACGATCGTCAGCACAAATCTTACCTCCGCGGATCTGCGAAAGCAATACACCGACCGTCTTGCCAGCCGCTTTATGGGGGAATATTTGATCGTTCCGTTTTTTGGAAGCGACGTCAGAAAACAAAAATTGGAAAGACGATAAAAAAAGCCACCGTTTAGCCTACATAAACAAAGAAGATACGGCAATACTAAAGCCGTATCTTTTTTTGTTTGAAGGAGGAATGAGTATGACAGAAATGAAAACGGCAACGGGCGAGCTGCTTTGCTCGATCTATAAAAACGTCAAGATGGCGAGCGATGCCTTGCTGACCCTGATGCCAAAGGTGAAAAACGAAAATCTCAAGAATGATATGACCGTTCAGGTCAGCGTTTACGAGGGCTTTGCATCCCGTGCGGCAAAGCTGTTGGCTGAAAACGGAACCAAGCCCGAGGAAGAGGGAATGATGACCAAGATGGGGGCGAAAATGGGAATGATGATGAACACCCTGCGCGATGCAAGCACAAGTCATCTTGCCGAAATGCTTGTTGAAGGCTCGGAGATGGGAGTCAATGATATGACCACGGCGATTCGCAGAGCAGAGCAGGCAGGTGTGGCGGGAGAGCCCTTGCACCTGGCACGCCATCTTTGTGATTACGAGCACGAGCGTGCGGAAAAGCTGCGCACGTATTTAAAATAATAAGGAGGGGTGGCACCGTTGCTTCGGTCTTGCCACCCTGCTTTAATGATCCGCAGGACTTGATTTTTTCTTTTCAGTATGGTATAATAGCTTGTTGCAATTACAACTTTTGCAACATATTTCGAAAAAACTATTGACATTTTTATAAGAATGATGTAATATAGTGTTGCAAACCATATTTAAGGGTTTTGTATGCAAATTTCATCAAAAAGGACGATTGGAGGAACCCCTGTGACAGCACAGATCATACCGATTTTTTACGCTTGTGACGATAATTTTATTAAATATACAGTAGTTTCACTCTATTCAATGATCAAGAATGCGTCTCCTGACCGTCGCTACCACGCGCACGTGCTTTGCAGCGAGATCTCCGAGGAGAACCGTCGGTTGGTGCTTGATCTTGCGAGGGAGAATTTTGAGATCTCGTTTGAGGACGTGACGCCCTATCTCGACCGCATCTCGCGCGAGCTTCCCATCCGTGATTACTATTCCAAATCTACCTACTACCGCCTCTTTATTGCCGAAATGTTTCCGCAATACCGAAAGGCGATCTATATTGACAGCGATACGATCGTGCAGGGGGACGTGAGTCAGCTCTACGATTGCGACATCGGCGATGCCTATCTCGGCGCGTGCCACGAGCAGGCAATGGTGCAGGTGGACGAGTACGGAACCTACGTCGAGCGTGTAGTCGGCGTTTCCCGTTACGCCTTCTTCAATGCAGGCGTTCTGCTCATCAACTGCGAGCAATTCCGAAAATATGCCGTGCACGAGAAGTTTTTGCGGCATCTCAACGTTTATAATTTTGTTGTGACACAGGATGAGGATTATCTCAACCTGATCTGCAAGGATCGCGTTTGCTGGCTTGACCAAAAATGGAACACAGAGATCTTCGGCGAAATTCCGTATCCCATCGAGCAGGCGAACGTATTGCATTATATTATGGTAAGCAAGCCCTGGCATTATGCCGATTGCAGGCACGGCGATCTCTTTTGGAAATATGCGGAGGAGACAGCGGTGTTTGAGTCGCTTTGCGAGGTTTTGAGCGCGTATACGGACGAGGAGAGAGAACGCGACCGAAAATCGATGGAAAATTTGCTTGCCCTTGCCGTCAAGGAGACGAACCGCGAGGATAATTATCTCAACCGCATCAACAAGATGCGTGCGAAGGATCGCGTGGCGATCCTTGCAAAAATCGAGGAATATGAGCGCGCGGGACGCTTTGACGAGGACGTGGAGGAGGATCCGCCCACGCGAGAGCTCAAGCCCGACGAGGTGGATTATTACCGTCGCAGTCCGCTTGCAAAGGCAAAGACCAAGGTCGCATTCGGAATGGCACGCCGATTCGTACAAAATCTTTTGGATACCAAGCAGATGATCATTCGGGAGATCCGCGGAATCGAGCATTTGCAGAATCTGAAAAGCGGCGCGGTGATCACTTGTAATCATTTCAACGCGTTTGATAGCTTTGCCATTCAGCTGGTCTACGATGCGGCAAAGCAACCCAAGCGAACCTTTTACCGCGTCATCCGAGAGGGAAATTACACGTCGTTCCCGGGATTTTACGGGATGCTGATGCGCCATTGCAATACGCTTCCGCTTTCCTCCAATCGACACACGCTTAAAAAATTTACCGAAGCGACGGGAAAGCTTCTGCGCGAGGGCAATTTCGTTCTGGTCTATCCCGAGCAGAGTATGTGGTGGAATTATCGCAAGCCCAAGCCGCTCAAGCCGGGAGCGTTTATGTTTGCGGCAAAGAACGACGTGCCCGTTGTGCCTTGCTTTATCACAATGCGCGACAGCGACGTGATGGGGGAGGACGGCTTCCCCGTACAGGAATACACGGTGCATATCGGTGCGCCCATCTATCCCGATGAGAACGCGGGGTACCGACAGAACACCGATTCGATGATGAAAAAGAACTTTGAGGTCTGGAAGCAGATCTACGAGCGTGAATACGATATGCCGCTCGTCTATACCACCGAGAAATAAAAAACGGTTGCCCCGTAAGCGCTTTTGCTTGGGGCAACCTGTTTTTATTACCGCACCATAAATCCATTCTATCACATTTTTTAGAATTTGTAAATAGGGGATTGGTTATATTATATAAATTCTATGTTTTTTACAAAAAAATATTGTAATCTTTTTACAAAGTGCCAATTGAAATTGCGAAAAGCATATGCTATAATGAAATCGTAAAAACAAAGGAGGTACAGTCCAATGAGAACCTGATCCCTAAAAAATTTGAAAGGAGATCACGCCGATGGCGAGAGGATAACGCGAAAGGACACCGAAGGTAAGAGGTTTTTACAGTTTCGTCCATTCAACGATGAGAGTACGGAATATAAGCCGTTCCGTGATAGCGTGAGAGATGAGCTTGTGATCGTGTGCGATGGATAGATGAAGAAAGGAGGATTAGAAAGGATGGTAGAGCCTGCAAACGAATAAAGACCCTTGATCGCACGAATGTGGATCAAGGGTCTTTTTTTTATCAGAACCAGCTGGTAATGAAGATCTCCAAGCCGATTGCAATGAGGATCACTCCACCGAAGATGCCTGCCTTTCCCGCAAGCCTGGTGCCTGCCTTTTTGCCAATGAGAATGCCTGCGAGGCAAACGAGGAAGGTCACAACACCGATGAGCGTGCAGGAGAGCAGCGCTTCCATCCAATTGTAGTGCGCAATGGTAAAGCCGACGGAGAGCGCATCGATTGAGGTTGCAACGCCTTGCACGAGAAGGGCGGCAAAGCCGATCTTGCGGCATCCGCAGTCCTCTCCCTTGCAGGTAATGCCCTCATAGAGCATCTTTCCGCCAATGAAGGCGAGGAGAGCGAGCGCGATCCACGGAATACATTTTTCAAAAGCGGTGAACAGATGTGCGATCGTGGAAACACAGACCCAACCGATCATAGGCATTGCGAGCTGGAAAAAAGAAAAAACGCCTGCAACACCGCAAATTTTTCCGCTTCTCATACAAGGCTCGTTGAGACCGTTGGCGAGGGAGACCGAGAATGCGTCCATCGCAAGTCCGAGCCCGAGCAGAATGCCTGTCAGAAAAAACGAAAGATCAAGATTCATATGTAACTCCTGTTCATTCGGAGAAATTTTTGAAGAGGTTGTCCGATAAAACCTCAATAGTATATCATAATCATATTGACTTGTCAATAGAAAACAGTGAAAAACAGAATCACAGGCGGTCAGTCCTTTATATTTTGCTGCAGCTCTCCTCTTTTTTTACGTCTGATCCGATTGATATGGCGCTCAAAATCCCCGTTGTTGATCAGCTCGGTCAGAACGTATTGCATAAAGGTGGGTACGGTGCAGGAATAGAAGCCCAGCTTTTCGCGGTAACGCTCAACAAGATGGGTCGGGAGCACCATATACCCGATACGCAAGGAGGGGGAGATCGTTTTTGAGAAGGTATTGAGGTAGATCACGTTGTCCTTTTCGGAGAGCGCGAACAGTGTTTCGCTCGGCTTGGAGGAAACCGAGAATTCGGATTCGAAATCATCCTCGATGATATAGCGATCCCCATTGCCTGCCCAACGAACGTATTCGTGACGCTTGGATGCCGTTGCGGTAACACCGCTGGGATAGCTTCGGTACGGCGTGGTGTGAAGAACCGTGGCGGCAGTATTGGAAAGCGCCCGGCTGTCAATTCCGATCGGCGTTAAGGGGAGAAGCTCGTACTTGATTTCGGTTGCCCGATAAACCTGCTCGATTTTTCTGTAGGAGGGAGATTCAACGGCAAAGATGCGGCTTCGCCCAAGAAGCTCCACGATAAGACCGTACAGGTATTCCGAGCCGGAGCCGATGATGATCTGCTCCGTGTCAACCGTAATTCCTCTGTTTCGAGCAAGATAATGCTTAATGGCTGCGCGAAGCTCGTTGCAGCCCGAGTTTGGAGCTTTTTCAAGCAAAAGATCTCCGTGATCGGTCAAAACCCGTCGCATCGTCTTGCTGAATACGGATAGGGGGAATTCGGGCGCGGTATGCTCCGTATGACGGATCGAATGATAGGTATGCTCCGCTTTTGTCGACGATGCAAAGCCGTCGCTTTTACGGAAGGTTACAAAATATCCGCTTTTTGCTTTTCCCTCTGCATATCCCTCCTCGCATAACAGCGCATAGGCGTGCTCTACGGTGATGGTGCTGACGCCCGTTTCCTCCGCAAGCATTCTTTTGGAGGGGAGCTTGCTGTTGAATGCATAATTACCGTGAATAATATCGTCCCGAAGCAGGCTGTAAAGCTGGAGATAAACGGGGCGTTTTTCTGTGTCGATTATATACCTCATCTGGCTATATAAAATACTCCTTAATTGGGGATTGAAATATGGTCAGATACAGTATATACTATTTTACGCAGAATGTAAAGGAGGAAAGCGAAAAAATGCATTCAAAAATAAGAAAAATTGTAATAACGTCGCTGATGGCGGCACTCGTTTGCGTTGCCACGATGATCGTTAAGATCCCGTCGCCGCTGAAAGGGTATTTGAATCTCGGAGACTGTATCGTTTTGCTGTCGGGATGGTTGCTTTCTCCCGGATACGGCTTTTTCGCGGCAGGGTTTGGATCCGCGCTTGCAGATCTGATCTCGGGCTACGTGCTATATGCTCCCGCAACCTTTCTCATCAAGGGCGCGATGGCACTGATTGCATTTGCGTGCGTGAGGCTGATGAGCAAGAGAATGGGGAAGCTTCCGTCACAAATTATCGGCGGTGTGTTGGCTGAAATTGCAATGGTGATGGGGTACTTTGTCTTTGAGGGGTTCCTGTACGGATTTGTTCCGTCCCTTGTCAATATTCCTGCCAATGCGGTTCAGGGCGTTGCGGGCATTCTCATCGGACTCGTCCTGATCAAGGTGTTCGAAAAAGCGAATCTTACCTTGGAATAAAAGAAAAATGAAAAAAATAGGAGCTGACGAAAAAACGTCTGCTCCTTTTTTTGTCCTGCTTCCGAGCTGTGTGAAAAAACGTATTTGAGATTTTTTTCATTTTAACAAAACACAAACATTTCACAAAACAATCAAAAACAAACGCCCCGTATAATAAGGTCACAAAATCAAAAACAGATACAGAGAGGGAATTGAGAATGAACAGAAACGATCAGCAATTTATGGCACAGAAGATCCGCACGCAGTATATGGAAAAGACTCCTTCGGAGCTTGACGCACTCCGCGAGCTTGACGCGAAGGTAAAGCGTCCCGCAAACGTATTTGCATACGTGTTCGGAAGTGTTTCCGCCATCATTATGGGCGCAGGCATGAGCCTTGTGATGACAGATATCGGTGCAGCCATCGGCATTACAAGCGCACTTGTTCCCGGAATTGCAGTCGGTGTGGTAGGGCTTGGTATGGCACTTCTCACCTATCCGATGTATAAGAAGATTCTGAATGCGCGCAAAAAGAAGTACGGCGCTGAGATCCTCAGCCTCAGCGATAAAATAATGAATCAATAAATTAACGTAAAAGGAGAACAAAACAAATGGGAATCAAGGGGTTTTTTAAGAAGGCGTTCGGTGATATGAAGGAAAGCACCAAGGCACAGCACGAGGTCGATAAGGCAAACCTTGCCGCGGCAAAGGCAGAAGCAAGGGCAAATTGGGAGGAAGCAAAGATGACGCCCTCTCAAAGACAGGCAAAGATGCAGGCAGAGCGCGAGGCACAGATCGCTGAGGCGAACGAGCGGAAAGCGGCAGCCGATGCTCGCATTGATGCGGCAAAGAAGAAATAATAGACGAAACAGCGTAAGCGAGACGTCGAGGGGGCGGTTCGCTCGGCGGCGGTATGCTCCTCTTTATGACGGTCTCTATGATCACGCCCCTTGGCTCTACCATAATCAACGTCGCACTCTGTACGGCAGGCGGCGCATTGTTTGCATTCGGTCTTGGCGCGATCAGCAAGGCGGTTCTCAAAAAAACAAGCTTGGTTTGATTTTTGATACAAGGCAACACAAAAACGCGGTTGCCTTGTAATTTTTTTGCAAAAAACAAAAACACAAACAAAACTTTAACATTTCTATGTTATACTATACGTATAAAAGCCAAAATACCCCCTTTGGAGGACAAGAATATGTTCAAAATTCTAATTGTGGAGGATGACAGGGATCTGAACCGCAGTGTTTGCTCGTTTCTTAACGGCAGCGGATATGAAGCGGTCGGTTGTCTTGATGCGGAAAGCGCATATGACGAGATGTACAAGACGGTCTTTGACTGTATTGTTTCGGATATTATGATGCCTCATATCGACGGCTTTGAGTTCGCCAAGACCGTGCGCTCCCTCAACAACGATATTCCGATTTTGTT
>JAZQWH010000135.1:0-8147 GCA_045632205.1 Eubacteriales bacterium | reverse complement strand
TTGCGGAAGGCGTTGATATGAGATTGGGCGAGGGAGGGAGATTCGGCTTCGGCGAAGATACGGAGGAGGGGCTCGGTGCCGGAGAAGCGGCAGACGACGAAGCCGCCGTCCTCGAAATAGACCTTACAACCGTCGTCGTAGCTGACGCGGGAGACGGGGCGTTCGAAGGCAGGCAGGGCGCGTTGCTCGAAGATGACGCGATTGACCGCAGCTTTTTGCTCGTTGGTGAAGCGGATATTATCCTCGACCATTTCGAAGCTGCCGTAGCGCTCGGTCAGCATATCCATGATCTCGGAGGGTGATTTTTCGACGACGGAGATCATTTCGACGAAGAGGGACGCGGCGTAGATGGAATCCTTACCGTGGATATGTCCGCGCACGGTGAGACCGCCCGAGGATTCGCCGCCGAGGACGGCATCCACCTCATCGATCTTGGCGGAGATATACTTGAATCCGACGGGAACCTCATAGCAGGTCTCGCCAAAGTCGCGTGCCATTGCGTCAAGCAGGTGCGTGGTGGAATAGTTGCGCACGACGGGGCCCTTCCAGCCCTTGATCTCGTGCAGGTACCAATAGAGCATGGAGAGGATCTCGTTGGCGGAGAGGTAGCGTCCGTTGGCATCGAGGATGCCGAGTCGGTCGCCGTCGCCGTCAAAGGCGATTCCCAATTCGTAGCCGCCCGCCATCACGCGCGTGCGAAGCTCCTCAAGTCCCTGTCTGGAGGGTGCGGGGAGGTTGCCGCCGAAATAGGCGTCGCGGTGGTTGTGGATCATATCGACCGTACAGCGCGCGGTGCAGAGAATGACCATGAGCGGATAGGTGCCCGAGCCGTACATCGGATCGAACAGCACGCGTGCGCCGTGGGCGCGGATCGCCTCGACGTTCAGCACCGAAAGGATGTCATCCATAAAATCGTTGAAGGGATTCTTGAGATAGGTCACAAGTCCGCGCGCGCAAGCCTCGTCAAAGGGCACGGTGGGGATATTGGCGGGATCCTTGATCGCATCGATCAATTCCTCCAGACGTGCGGTGGTCTCAACCGGCGCGTCCCTTCCCTCCTCCACGATCAGCTTGATGCCGTTGTAGCTTGCGGGGTTGTGGCTTGCGGTGATCTCCACACCGTAGAAAAGCTTCTGCCGCAGAACCGTGTGCATGACGAGCGGCGTGGGCGCGGAGCGCTTCATAAACCAGACCGCAATGCCGCGAGCCGCAAGAACCTCGGCAAGCCAGCGTGCGGCGGTATCCGAGAGGAAGCGGTGGTCGTAGCCCACCATAACGGGACGGTCGCGCTTACCCTCCTCCTCGATCAGGTCGCAGATGGCAGATGCCACGGTGCGCACGTTCGATTCAATAAAATCCGATCCGATCACGGCTCTCCAGCCGCCTGTTCCAAAGCGAATCATAACAGCATCCTCCGAAATACGTCAAATTACGGTCAACATCGTTTGCAGGATCATAAATACAAGCATGGTGAGGAAGAAGGGGATATCGATCATCGATTGCTCAAACCAGTGCATCCGATCGCAAAGGCGGCGCACAGGCAGGATGAAGGGCTCGGTGACGAAAATGAGAAACCCTGAAAATCCGCCCTCTCCGCGGCTGAACCACGACGTGACCGCGCGCAACAGAAACGCGATCTGCATCACGTCGAGAAAGACCAGCACCAGATTTTTCAACACGTAAATTACAGCTTCCAAAGTGTGTCCTCCGACAGTATGAGAAAATAAGCAAAATGCCGCGGCTGTACGCTGCGGCATTTGAAGGTTTTTAACGATCAGTTCTCGGTCTCCTCGACCTCTTCGGTCTCCTCGTATTCGACCTCTTCCTCCTCAACGGGAGCGGGTGCCGCCTCGGGAACAACGATGCCCGAAACGTCAACGCCGGAGGGGGATGCGACAAGCGTGAACTTGTTCGCCTTCATCAATTCGCCGCCCAGCACGTAAACAACGCCGCTGATAAACGCGATCATATCCGCAAGCACAGCCTTCGGAACGTAGGAGATATCCAGCATAACGATGCTTCCGCTCTTGAGGTGGTCGGCAACGATGCGCGCCTCGGCACGGCTCTTGGGCTGGATCATCTTGACCTCAACGCGATCGGGTGCCGCGGGATGGATCTCGGGCTCCTTGCGCGCGGGGCTGTTGAGTGCGGAAACGAGAGCCGCCTCCTCAGCCTGCTCTGCCTCGTCCTCATTCATAATATCCTCAATGCCGTAAAGCTCGTACTTCTCGTCCTCTTCCTCATTGATGAAATCTGCGTTATCATTCTTTCTGAGCAGGTTCTTCAATACGTTCATGTTCTATCCTCCGTATGTTTGTGTATTCTTAATCAGACGTCCTCAGGCTCTGCAAACAGCGCGCGACCGATGCGCACAAGCGACGCGCCCTCCTCGATCGCAACCTCAAAGCTGCCCGACATTCCCATGGACATCACAGGTCTATCTATATTATCTAATTTTTTTTGCCAAATGTCAAGACATTGTTGAGAAGTTTCGTGAAAATATTTTCGATAATCCTCAATTTTTTCGCATTTTGGCGCCATTGTCATAAATCCGCGCAGGCGAAGATGCGAAAATTGACCGATCTCGCGGCAAAATGCCTCGACGTCCCCGAGCGCGATCCCGCCCTTTTGCTCCTCGTTTCCGCTGTTGATCTCGACCAAAACGTCCATTACAAGGTCGTGCTTTGCCGCCTGCCGCTCGATCTCCGCCGCCAGAGAGAGGCTGTCGAGCGAGTGGATCATACACACCTTATCGATGATATATTTGACCTTGTTTTTCTGCAGTGTGCCGATGAAATGCACGCGCAAGCCCTCGCGGTCGAGCTGCTCCCAGCGCTCCAGAAGCTGCTGGACGCGGTTCTCGCCCACGTCGTTGACGCCAAGCACGCGGTGCAGATAATTGACGTGCTCCGCATCGGTATACTTGATCGCCGCGAGCAGAGAAACGTCCCCGTTTCCGCTCCGCTGTTGTGCCGCGCGGATCCGCTCACGGATCGCCGCCACGTTTCGGTCCATATAAGAAAGATCATTCATCTCAATACTCTCCCCTCGTACAGATTTGCACCCGAGATCACAACCACGTCGTTGAGCGCAAGATACTCGTGCCCGA
This sequence comes from Eubacteriales bacterium, assembly GCA_045632205.1. Lineage (GTDB taxonomy): Bacteria > Bacillota > Clostridia > Oscillospirales > CAG-272 > UMGS1865. The sequence goes on along the minus strand of JAZQWH010000135.1, from coordinate 5,038 downwards.
GGTCTCCCTGCTCCCGCACGATGACGTAGCCGCTTTCGCGGTGAATGATCTCGACCCGTCTGAAATAAACGGTGCTGTTTTCAAAAATATAGACGCCCTCAACCCCCGTCTCCGAGGTGCGGAGTGCCTGCTCGGGCAGGTAGTAGCCCGTGCGCGAGGCAAGCTCGATCTCCACGCGCTGTGTGCGCAGATAGTCAAATTCGGTGGGGTGATCGCCCGAATGGAGGATGGCGATCGCTCTTCCCTGCTCATCCGAAACGGTGCGCTCGCAGGTGAGATTTAAGGTCGTCCCTCCGTTTTCGGGGAAGCTGACGCGGTAGACTCTGCCCGCAATGAGCGATTCCGCCTCCTCCGCGGTCATTTTAACGGCAATGCGCCACTCGTGCGTGCGCACCATCTTCCCCGCCGTTGCCGCAGGCGTGCCCGTCGCGTCAAGCCGCTCGAGCAAGCCGTCCAGCTCCGTGGGCGTGAGGGTGGCAAGCGCCTCCTCGGTAAAGATCGTCTCGCCGCCGTCGACGTAGGAGCGATCGTAGAAATATCCAGACGATTGATCGTTGATCAGCGGGATCTGATCCTCTCCGACCAGAATCGACGCCTTGTTGCTCTCGATGCTTCGGATGACGTCATCCAGCATCTTATCCTGCCCCGTCAGCGTGGCGTAGCGTGCAAGGTCGCCAAACATCTCGTCCTGCAGGGCAGCCGCGGAGGAAAGATCGCCCGATGCGGTCGCGCGCTTGATGGCGAGGAACGCCTCGTTTGCGTTTTTCTTGTATTTTTCCGCGTTGGAAAGCGGCTCTCCCACCTGCACGCGGCTTGCCTCCAGCATCGAAAGCATCCGATTGCAACGGTCGAGCAGGCGCTGTGCCTCGCCCAGATCGAGGCTCGTGCGGTTGACCCAAAGCTCGGCAACGGGAACGTCCTTTGCCACCTTGGAGCCGCTTGCGACGAGATCGTTGACAAGTCCTGCGGCAGGAAGCGCGATGACGCTCTCCGCGCGGAACAGCACCGCCTCACCGCTCAGGGTATCGGTATCGGTCACACGGCGCGCAGGGGTGGTCAGGAGCGAGCCCGCAGACGATCCGAGCGCGTGATAGAGCGTATAGACGATGAGCCCGACAAGCGCCAGCGCCGCCGTGAATTTGGGGAAATATTTTCGCAAAAACGCGCGACGTGTCATCCTCTCACGCTCCTTTCCTTGATTTTCTTTTTCTGATTTTTACTCGCAGAGCGCGAGCGCCTGTGCAAGGATCTCCTCGGCAGGCTTCATCTCTCCCTCGCGGTCAAGGGTGAGCCACCTGACGTATTCCTTTGCGCCAAACCAGGTCATCTGCCGCTTGGCGTAGCGGCGCGTGGCGCGCTTGAGCGTTTCGACCGACTCCGCAAGTCCTGCCTTGCCGTCGAGGTAGCCGAGCAGCTCCTTGTAGCCGATCGCCTGTGCCGCGGTTGCGTTTCTTTCAAACACGCCCTCGTCGCGCAGACGTCGCGTCTCCTCCAAGAGTCCCGCCTCCAGCATCAGCTCCACTCTGCGATCGATGCGGCGGTAGAGCAGCTCGCGACTCTCAAAGCGAAGCCCGATGACCGTTGCATCGTAGGGGCTTTCGACCGCGCGGGATCGCTTGTCCGCCTCGGTCTTGGTCATCCCCGTGCCGTAAAAGATCTCCAGCGCGCGAATGACACGCTTGACGTTGTTTTCGTGGATCGCCTCGGCACTTGCGGGATCGACCGCGCGCAAGCGCTCGTGCAGTGCGTGATTTCCCTCGCGCTCGGCAAAGAGCCGCAGCTCCTCGCGCAGAGCGGGATCGACCTCGGTCTCCTCAAAGCTCCCTCCGCGCAAAAGGCTGTCGAGATACAGCCCCGTTCCGCCGCAAAGGATGGGAACGGCGCCCCGTGCGGTGATCTCCCCGATCTCCCGTGCCGCGTCTCGCACGTAATCCGCGCAGGAATACGGCTCCTCGGGGTCGGCAAGATCGAACATACGGTGCGGAACGGCACTCCGCTCCTCGGCGGTCGGCTTTGCGGTGCCGATCTCCATTCGTCGGTAGATCTGCATCGAATCGCAGCAGACGATCTCTCCGCCCATCCGCCTTGCCAATTCAATGGAAAGCGCGGTCTTTCCGCTTGCCGTCGGGCCTACAACGGCAAAAAGCTTGATTTTATTGTTTGCCATTACAGACCTCCGTGGGAAATGGAATGAATGATGATTTGACGGCGAGCCGTCATGAATTGTTACCTACGTCGAGCCTCTTGAGTCGAGGAGCAACGCCGTATTGGACGATTTATACAATCAGCATCGTGTGTGAAACTTCAAGACGGTTATGCTGATTAGGAGAAAATTCTCAAGGCAGGGTGGAGCCTGCACCAAGCTTCCCCGTTCATTCAAGAAGCAAGCAAGACAAGGCGCACCGGAGCCGCCCTCCCGAAGGCGTAGTTCCCTACGGCGAGGGAGTAGGTGAGGAGCAACGCAGTATTGCGCTGCTTATTGGATGAACATACAGTCGCCGAAGCTGAAAAAGCGGTACTTGTCATTTACCGCTGTTTTGTACGCCTCCATAATATGCTCGCGGTCGTAAAACGCCGAAATCAGCATCAGAAGCGTGCTTTCGGGAAGATGGAAGTTGGTGATGAGCGCGTCCACCGCCTTGAAGCGATAGCCCGGATAGATAAAGATCCCCGTGTCGCCCGAGATCGCGCGGATCTCTCCCTCCTCGGTCGCAACGCTCTCGATCGTACGGCAGGAGGTGGTTCCCACACAGATCAGCCTGCCCCCCGCGCGCTTGCGCTCGTTGATGATGCGCGCACTCTCCTCGGATACCGAGAAAAATTCGGTGTGCATCACGTGCTCGGCAAGCTTGTCCGCCTTGACGGGGCGGAAGGTGCCAAGTCCGACGTGCAGCATCACGGGAGCAATGGCAACGCCCTTCTCACGGATGCGCTCCAGCAGCTCGGGCGTGAAATGCAAGCCCGCCGTGGGCGCCGCCGCAGAGCCCTCCTCGCGCGCGTAGACCGTCTGATAGCGGTTTTTGTCGCGCAGGCGCTCGGTGATGTAGGGCGGAAGCGGCATCATTCCGATCTCGGATAAGATCTCATAAATATTCGCGTATTTTTCGGTGTCATAGGTGAACCTGATGAGTCGGTTTCCCTCCTCCACGATGTCCACCACCTCGCCCGTGAGTCTGCCCTCGCCGTAGACCGTGCGCATTCCGATGCGCGCGCGCTTTCCCGGCTTGACGAGCGTTTCCCACGTGTCCGCTCCGCGCTGACGGAGCAGGAGCAGCTCGATCTGCGCCTCCTCCCTGCCCTCTACGTGTCCGTACAGGCGCGCGGGGATGACCTTGGAATCGTTGATGACCAGCACGTCATTCGGCTCCAAATAGTCGATGATATCGTAAAAATGCTTATGCGTCAGCGTGTTTTCCTTGCGATCCACCACCATCAGTCGGGAGGTGTCGCGCTGCTCCATCGGATGCTGTGCGATCAGCTCCTCGGGCAGATCGTAATAAAAATCGGACGTGCGCAGGTCGGTTGCCACCTGCTCGTTTCGGATCACTTCGCTCATTCTCGTCTCCATTCCGCCTCGCACATCTGTCGCGCGGGCATCATATACTGTCACCGATCGGTTTTTTCCATTCTATTTTACCACAACCGCCCCTGTTTTTCAACCTCTTTTTTGAACAATTGCAACTTATTTTCGCATCCGTGCGAGCTTTTTGAAAGGAGATCCACCGATATGAGCATCCTCAAGCCAACCGTTTTTACGGGCACGGCAACCGCGCTCGTCACCCCCTTCTCGGACGGTTCGATCGATTATCCCGCGCTCGACGCACTCATCGATTGGCAGATCGCCTCGGGAGTGAGCGCGCTGCTCGTTGCAGGCACAACGGGCGAAAGCCCCACGCTCTCCTACGCCGAGCACGCCGAGCTGATCGCGCACGCACACGATAGGATCAAGGGTCGCGTCCCCCTCCTCGCGGGGTGCGGCTCCAACTCCACCGCCAATGCCGTTCAGCTCGCAAAAAACGCCTGCGAGGCGGGTGCCGACGCACTCCTTGCCGTCACCCCCTACTACAACAAGACCTCCGCACGCGGCATCGTCCTGCATTACCGCGCTCTCGCCGACGCCGCCTCGCGCCCTCTCATCCTCTACAACGTCCCCTCACGGACGGGATTTTCTATGACCCTCGACGCCTATCGCGCCCTTGCCGAGCATCCCAACATCGTGGGGGTCAAGGAGGCATCGGGCGACCTCGATCTCCTCGCCTCCGTCGTCTCCGAATGCGGCGACCGACTCGACGTCTGGGTCGGAAACGATCACCAAGCCGTCAACGCCATGCGCCTCGGCGCGCGCGGCGTCATCTCTGTCTACTCCAATCTCGAGCCTCTCGCTACCGTGGAGATCACCCGTCTTTGCCTCAGCGGTGACGACCGACTCGCCGCCCGTCATCTCGGTGTCCACCTCCGCCGTATGCTCGCCCTCTTCTGCGAGGTCAACCCCATCCCCGTCAAGTACCTCCTCTCCCTGCGCGGCCTCTGCAAGCCCGAATACCGCCTCCCCCTCTGCCCTCCCTCCCCCGATTCCGTTAAGCTATTGAAAAAATTGTTTGATTAGGGGGGACTAAAGGATTATTAGGGGGAACTTTTTGAGAAAAGTTCCCCCTATGACCCCCTCAAAAACTTTAAAAAGTTTTTGACGAATTGATCGGAATTTTTAGTCCGTGCCACTGTCGGTAGATGGTGAGACAGACTTTTTTCTTTTGTTTACAGTTCCAAACAATAGCTACCGCAGCCATTTTGGTACCACCACCCAAAATGGCCACCAAAGTAACTTTACCCACGAGTATTTTTGTACCACTTCTCGCTGCGGCTCGGTCACGATGCGGTAAAAAAGAATGTTTGCACTGCACACAATAGCCTTCCCCAGCGGGGAAGGGGGACCGCGAAGTGGTGGATGAGGAGAAAGACGAGAGCAAACTAACTTTATGGATTTTTTAGGGTTGGTGGCCCCTAAAAAATGTGCGGCAGCAAATCTGTAAATCTGTCC